>CAYORY010000005.1:0-31885 GCA_964406435.1 uncultured Roseivirgaceae bacterium
CTAACCGACGCAAAATGGCAAAGGCAAAGACAGCAACAAAAAAGGATTCTTTCTCAAAAGAAACCTACATGACTTGGTTTGAGAGCATGCTGCTCATGAGAAGATTCGAAGAGAAAGCCGGTCAGTTATACGGACAGCAAAAAATTCGAGGGTTCTGCCACCTCTATATTGGTCAGGAAGCGTGCATGGCAGGGGCTGTTTCTGCTTTGAAGAAAGGCGATAAGTATATCACTGCTTACCGTGATCATGCACATCCATTGGCACTAGGGTCTGACCCAAAGAAAGTAATGGCCGAGCTCTACGGTAAAGAAACAGGCATTTCCAAAGGCAAGGGTGGATCTATGCATATGTTTGATAAGGAGAATCACTTCCTTGGAGGACATGGCATAGTCGGGGCACAGATTCCGATGGGTGCGGGTATTGCGTTTGCCGAAAAATATAATGAGACAGGATTTCTGTGCATGTGCTCCATGGGTGATGGCGCAGTAAGACAAGGGGCTTTTCATGAGGCGCTGAATCTGGCCATGACAATGAAGCTTCCTGTGATTTTTGTCATAGAAAACAATGGATACGCCATGGGTACTTCTGTGAAAAGAACCTCCAACGTCACTGAACTCTACCAACTGGGAGAATCTTATGATATACCGTCAGAAGCCGTAGATGCCATGAGGGTAGAGGATGTTCATATTGCCGTGGAAAAAGCAGCAGCTAGAGCCAGAAAGGGAGACGGACCAACATTGCTTGAGTTCAGAACCTACCGATACAAGGGGCACTCCATGTCTGATCCCGCCAAATACCGTACAAAAGAAGAGGTGGAAGAATACAAAGCCCAGGATCCTATCGAGCAAGTGAGAGCCACGATTCTTAAGAATAAATATGCCACCGAAGCAGAATTAAAGGCGATCGATGATAGAATAAAAGAAGAGGTAATGGAGACCGTGACCTTCTCTGAAGAGTCTGATTTCCCTCCGGCATCTGATGCCTACACGGATATTTACGCCGAACCGAACTATCCTTACCTCGAGGTTTGATAATTAATTGGCGAAAATTCTATCTTTGCGTCCTTTAAAATTTAACCATGTCAAAAAAGAAGCAAGAAGGACAGTCCCACGGCAACATCATAGAGGAGCCGGAAGTGATCGTAGGCAAGGCTGAGGAGTTCTTCAGTGATAAAAGAAAAAAGAACATCACCCTCATCCTTGGTGTTGTTATCATCTTGGCAGTAGTCGCCCTCTTTTTCTACAGAGGTCAGCTCGAATCTAAGAACAAGGAGGCTCAGGCAGAAATGTTCCAGGCCATCTACTTCTACGAATCAGACAGCCTAAGCAAGGCTTTGAATGGTGATGGACTCAACTATGGATTCATCCAGATTGTGAATGACTACCCAGGAACGGATGCAGCCAATATGGCAAATTTCTACGCCGGTAGCATTTACATGAATCTTGATAACTATGATGCAGCCATTCGTCACCTCAAAAATTTCAGCGCATCAGATTATGTTGTACAAGCAAGAGCCTATTCCCTTATCGGGGATAGCTACATGGAGCTTGGTCAATTCGATAACGCTGTAGATTATTACGAGCGAGCAGTGGACTACAAAGAAAACGAAAGCTATACTCCGGTGTATTTACAGAAATTGGCGATAGCAAGAGAAAATGCAGGCCAGTATGCCGCCGCAGCTGAAGCGTACGGTACCATCATTGAAGACTATGTAAAGTCAAGACTGGTACAGGAGGCCAAGAAACAAAAAGCCAGGCTCGAAGGGTTGGCGAAATAACTAAAAGAAAAATCAACCTAATTTTGGGGGACGCACTTGCGTCCCTTTTTTAGTATGGCCTCATCAGAAAAAAATCTTAGCACTTTCAATTTCAGCGAAGACGCTGATGTCTCGAAATTCACCTTCGGCATAGTTGTCTCAGAGTGGAACGAACAAATAACCGAATCAATGTATGAAGGAGCCGTCTCAACCATTCTGAGTATGGGCGGTACCCGAGGCAAGATTAGGCGAATGAATGTACCTGGTAGTTTTGAGCTCACCTTAGGCGCACAGTCGTTTGCTCAAAGAGAAGAAGTCGATGCAGTCATCTGTATAGGATGTGTCATACAGGGAGAAACCAAGCATTTCGATTTCATATGTGATGCTGTGGCGAATGGATTGACTACTGTTGGTTTGAAATTCAATAAACCCGTAATATTCGGCGTGCTCACCCCGAATACCATGCAACAGGCGCTGGATAGGGCTGGAGGAAAACATGGCAACAAAGGAGATGAAGCGGGAGCAACCGCGGTAAAAATGCTATTGGCTCTAAGCGCCTAGCACAAAGAACAGCAACCAGACTAGCACAAAGAGTGGAACCAGAAATGGGATGGAGTATCGTACCATGTAGCCAAAGAATGAAGGCATCTTGATACCCACTTGCTCTGCGATGGATTTCACCATGAAGTTTGGCCCATTTCCAATATAGGTCATGGCACCAAAGAAAACCGCCGCAATAGAAATGGCTTTTAGATAAACCGCCGAGTCGGCAGTGGCAGCAAAGGCTCGCACTTCCATGAGTGAGTTAATATTACCACCCTGAGCTGCCATGGCGGCAGTCAGGAAATTCACATAGGTGGGAGCATTGTCAAGAAACCCAGAAAGCAGCCCGGTTCCCCAATATAGGGTATTGGCTGAAATCATGGCAGATCCTTCGGGGGATTCGGCATAGAGGCTCACAAGCTCCAGTGCTGGCATCATCGTGCCGAATATTCCCACAAAAATGAAAGCCACCTCTCGGATGGGCTCGAAATTAAACTCGTTACCAGCATGCGCCTGCTTGTCAGCAAACTTGTAGGATAGGTAGGCTGCCGCTAGCATGATGATTTCTCTCACATAAGAAAAAGTTTGACCCCCGTAGGAAATGCCTGGCACCCAGTCGAAAACATTGGGATCCAGAAAGACTGCAGCGACGATAACCGCCAACCATATGAAATTCCTTGTTCCTCGAATTCCTATTTTTCCAGAAGGCACGAGGGTATCTTCCCCAAAACTGTAGTCCGCCTTGTTTTTCTTATCCAGAATATAGAACATCAAGAGCAGTGCCGTAATCGCAAACGCCCATGGAATCACATTGTGAGAAAGCGTCCACAAAAAAGGTACGCCTTTCAGGAACCCAAGGAAAAGTGGGGGATCTCCGATGGGAGTTAGCGACCCGCCGATATTGGAAACCACAAAAATGAAGAAGATAACATGGTATGGCTTGATTCGATTCTTATTCAATCGAATAAATGGCCTAATCAATAGCATGGAAGCCCCGGTGGTTCCGATCACATTAGCGATGATGGCACCAATGGCAAGTATCGCGATGTTAGTCATCGGGGAGGCCTTCTTGTCCACTATGATCATGATGCCGCCAGAGGCCACATAGAGACCTGTGAGCAGAGCAATGAACTGAACGTACTCAGCCAAGGCATGTACCGGCCCATGCTGATTGTGAAGCTTGAACAAATAATATGCGACAACCAGCGCAGCAAGCGCAATAGCAACTGTCGGGTAGTTTTTGTGCCAGAAGTGCTCATAGAACAATGGTCCGGTGGCGATCATCAAAAGAAGTAGCACGAAGGGGATTACGCTCCAGGCAGCTGGCTTTTCTCCGTGATGTTCTCCTTCGGCAGCATGCTCTATGGACTCGTGTGAATCTTCTACATGGCCATCCACAACTTGCTCCGAGTGCGAGCTATCGTCCTGATCATTAGTATGTCCCTGACCGAAAGTCAAAATGCTCGCTAGAAATAGCGAGCAAATCAGAAATAAGCGAAGTGCAAAACTTTTGGTGGCCAAGGTAATTGGTGATTTAGCCTCCTAAGATTGCGATAAGCAGTTAGAAATACAAGTTGTAGATCAGATAAGTTGAGTCAATGCAATATTATAGGCAGATTCTGCCAAAAGGGTTTTGCCAGGATTCACATTATGGACTTTTTCCAGCGCATGCTTTATCGTTAGCGAAACATCTTCGAAAATGGCCGCATCTGTCAGTTGATCATCACTGTTGGGGTTCATCAAGAAGGCAAAGGTTCTCGCCATCCCGCAATTCGCAATGAAGTCTGACAATAGAGCCACTTTATGATCCACCTGTTCGGCAATGGGTCCATAGAAAATCTCTTCATCCTGGAATGGAACATTCGCACCGCATGAGACTACTTCAAGAGCCTGTTGAATCATCCGCTCAGCCTGATCCTTAGACACCAATCTGGAGGCTGCTGCCGGAATAAAAATCTCAGCGTCAGTATCCCAGATTTTTTCATTGCATTCCTCGAAAGACAGCATATTGTCCGCCACCAAAGTATTGCCCAACCGATCATGGAAGAGTCTTTTCACCTCTTTTAACCCCAAGCCTTCCGAAGAAATAAGCCCTCCGTTTCGGTCAATGATTCCGACGATTTTCACGCCGTATTTGGCCAGGTACAAGGCGGCCGTGGCTCCCACATTTCCCCATCCCTGAATGATCGCCCGCTTGGCAGATAAATCTCCGCCCCATAAATTATAGTAGTGCCGAACTGCCTCAGCCACCCCAAATCCGGTGATCATATCGGCCACCGTATACTTTTTGTCCGAGGTAGGGATATAGTCACTGTCTTCTATCACCTTCGAAACACCCTGTCTGAGACGCCCAATCATATGGATTTTCTGAGGGCGGGTGGGGTTGAAATGTCCATTCACAATTCCCTCCTGTGGATGCCATAGACCGTAATCCTCCGTGATGGGAATTACCTCATGGATTTCATCCACATTCATGTCACCGCCGGTTCCGTAGTAGTTTTTCAAGATGGGGGAAACGGCCTTGTACCACCTTCTAAGAACGTCTTGTTTTCGTGGATCCGATGGATCAAAGTTGATCCCGGATTTTGCTCCGCCAATGTGAGGGCCCGAAACAGTAAACTTGATTTCCATGGTCTTGGCCAGCGACTCCACCTCTCTTTTGTTGAGCCCCTTTCTCATCCGGGTGCCACCACCTGCAGCCCCTCCACGCAGGGAGTTGATGACTACCCAGCCTTGAGCGTCAGTTTCCGGGTCGGACCATTCGAAGACTATTTCAGGGGTTTTTTCTTCAAATTTTTTGAGAAGGTCTTTCATTGAATTTGGGGTTAATGTTTGGGTGCCGCAAAAGTATATATTTTGCTATGGGAAGTACAGGTCACCCGCACAAGAATCCTGCGAGGCACCAGTGGCCGAGGATAGCACATTTGGAATTCCGAGTTTTTTTAAGAGCCCAAGGAAACCAAAAATCAAGGCCTCCTTGCATTCTATAATCTGGTGAGACGGAATCACCACCTCCGATGACGTCTTGTTCTGAATTTGTTGTATCAGGTATGTATTGAAGGCTCCTCCACCGGTGACCAGGGTTTGCCCAGGAGAAAATACATCAATCTGATTAGCGATTTGGGTCGAAATGAAGTCAGCAAATGAGGCCAGAATGTCTGCTGGTTCTTCCACATGATCAAAGAAATTTTCCCACACCCAATCGTTTCCTAGCGATTTGGGAAATGGGAGTGAAAAGAACTCAAGCCTGCCCCATTTTTCTAATAAGGATGGAATTACCTCACCAGATCTGGCCAGTTCCCCACCCCGATCCAATGCATACCCAAGAAGGTTTGCATAGTAATTGAAAACTTGATTGAACGGCCCAATATCACCAGCGAGCCAGATTCCTTCAGCACTCAGAAAGGTCGCATTGCAAATGCCCCCCAAATTTAAGAATGCCCCGTAGGCTGGGAACAGATGTTTTTCTCCCATTGGAACCAGCGGTGCTCCCTGGCCACCCAGCAGGATATCATTCATCCGGAAATTTCCAACAGTAGGAATGCCCGTCTTGGAGGCCACCACCTGAGCACTGCCAATTTGCAGGCTGATTTTATTTGCAGGGGAGTGGAAAACCGTATGGCCATGAAGCCCGATAACTTGTGCTTTTGAGGCTAGTTCTTTAGCCACTATGGCAATGAAATCTCCGTAATCATTATCCAATTCTAACAGGGCTTCATTTGAAAGGCGCTGCGACTCATTTAATTGCGTTTTTAGCCCTTGTGGTAGTTCCGCAGTGCTGCTATCAATGATACCGAATCTCCACTGGCCATTCTTCTGGGAGAAATTGGCCAGACAGAGATCGAGTCCATCTAAAGACGAGCCGCTCATAATTCCCAGTGCTATAGCTTTGTGATTCATTTGAACATAAAGAAAAGACAAAGCTTTGACTCAGAAGCAAATTGTAGGTATAGACATTGGCAATACGTCCATTAAGACGGCATTGTTTTCAGAGGAGGGCGTGGGAGAAATAAGTCGTTGGGACACCTTAGAAGAAGTGTTTAGCGTCTACACTCATGCCGATTTTGTGGTATCCTCGGTTGGCAGAGCCGAGAAATTTCCTGCCTTTTGGCTCAGCGCATCCACGCCTATACCGCTGGTATTGGATTATGATACACCAGAAACCCTCGGCATGGATCGGCTTGCGGCCGCCGTGGGTGCTTGGAGTTTGTTTCCCGATCAAAATATTCTAATCATAGACGCTGGCACATGCGTGACGTATGACTTGGTGACTAGTGAAGGTATTTATCGAGGAGGAGTAATATCGCCGGGTTTGGAAATGAGATTGAAGGCCATGCATCACTTTACGGCAGGATTACCAGAACTGAAGTTGGAGAATGTGACAAATCTTGAAGTCGGGAAATCGACAAAGGCATGTATGCAACTGGGAGCATCAGAAGGGCTGAAATATGAGATTGAAGGCTTTTTACAAACTTTTAACAAAAAACACTCTGATTTACAGGTCGTGACTACCGGAGGTTTACTTCCAAGCTTTGATAGTGACATCAAAAAACCCATCTTTGCAAGCTCAAAAATTGTGCTGATTGGCCTCCATGCCATCTGGAAGTTTAATGAAGGGAACTAAACACCTATTTTTTCTGATCTTGACCTTATTTGCCTATTTGGCTTCAGGGCAATCAGTATCCTCTGTGTACTCGAATAGAGGCATTGGTCTCATCAATTATGGAGGACTTCCACATAATTTTGGAATGGGAGAAGTTGGAATAGCAACACCTTCAGCCTGGCAATTGAACTATCAGAATCCGGCATTCCTCCCTTTTAACAGGGCTTCTGTATTCCAAGTTGGTATCGAAATGGATCGTAGAAGAATTGGCAGTGATGCTATAGACGGTAAGAAGGTAACGGGAGGCCTTAATTATCTAAATTTTGCTTTTCCGGTCATCAATGGGAAGTGGACTACCTCATTTGGCCTTATGCCATATTCCACAGTTAATACAAGTACGTTCTCAATTGACGATGATTTGGGGGTTCCTGATGCAGTAGCCACTACGAGTTATCAAGGGCAAGGTGGATTATCTTCTGTTCACTGGTCTAATGGTTTTTCTTTAGGAGGCGGCATGTATGTCGGCATGCGTTCCTCTTTTCTGTTTGGATCTATTGAAGATATTGAGAGTAGCACTGTAAATACTGGAGGCGTGGAGTCGTACAGTGTAACGCTAACTGACAGGTCATCATATTGGGGTTTAAAGAATGAGCTTTCTTTAGGATATAGAAAAGAGCTAGCAAGTGGAAACTTGATAAACTTTGGCTTGATTTATCAGCTTTCAAAGGACTTGAATGGAAGTCGTGATCAAGTGGTCGAAAGTACAGGACTCGAAAGAGATGTGGTCACAAATGAGCAGTTCGCTTTTGGACTACCGAGTAGCATAGGGTTTGGAACCTCTTATCAAATTGGCAGAAAAATAGTGATTGCTTCGGATTTGACATTTTCAAACTGGAGCAACGCAGGCACAGAAGAAGATAATTTTGTGAATACTACCAAATTTGGAATCGGAGGAGAATGGACACCCGATTACTCTAGTGTAAATAACTACTGGAAGAGGGTTACCTACCGGTTTGGCATTAGCACAGGCCAACTGCCCTATGAGGTAAGCAACCAATCAATTAAAGAAGTTGGTATTAATTTTGGAGCTACACTTCCTGTCAGGCTTTCGAATTTGGACCTTGGGTTCAAATATGGACGCCTCGGAACTTTAAGTAATGATTTAGTAAGAGAAACATATTTCAGGTTTGTTATTGGTGCCACCATCAATGACAGATGGTTTGTGAAAAGACGATACGATTAAATGATACAGCGTATGAAATACTTTAAGGGTTTTACTTTTTTGAGTTTGGTACTAATCGCATTTACTGCTAGTGCGCAATGCGAATGCTCGGCGAATTATGAAGATGGATGGTGCTGGGGAACTGATCCCGACAAGGCAAAAGAAAAAAATGCACTATACACGGACTCTTATAAGGTAGACAACTTCGAAGCAGCAGCAGCTGATTTGAATTGGTTGCTAGAGAATACCCCATGTCTCAATAAGTCCATATACATAAATGGGGCTAATATTTTTGAGAATTTGGCTAACATCGAAAAGGATCCTGCAAAACAGGCTGAGTATGCAGCCAAGACGCTGGAAATGTTCGACAGACGAATCGAGTATTTTGGGGAAGAGGCCAAAGTACTTAATTATAAAGCCTACGTAGCATACAAGCTTCTGAAAAACGATAGTAAGAGCTATCAGCTATTGCTAGACCTCTTTGATAGAACATACGAGCTGAACGGCAATGAACTTTTCCCAAATAACATAATCGCTTACATGGATATCGTGAGGAGATACAAAGCCGCAGGCAATGCCCTAAGCGATGATGCAGTTTTTGAAAGGTACTTTGGTGTCTCTGACGTCATGGATTATAAAGAGGCGCAGGGTAAGCCCGTTCCTGAATCTATCCGTGACAATGTAGACAAGCTGTTGCTTATGATCGTTCCTCAAATTGATTGTGAGATCGTAATCAAAGATTTCGGGCCAAAACTCGAGGCTAACCCTGACGTGAACATGGCGAAGAAAATCTTCAAGCTGATGCTTACCGGAAAATGCACCGAGGATCCATTAGCACTGAAGGCTGCCAGAATGGTGGATGACAATGAGCCATCTTATGGCATTAAGATATTTATTGCTGGTCGTTCGTTAGGCAATGATGACAAAGAAACTGCTGAGAAATATTACATGCAGGCGCTGGAGCTGACAGATGAAAACGTAAAAAAGGCCGATATCTACTTGAAATTGGCTCAAATAAAGCGGGTAGCAGGGCTCAAAATTCAGGCGCGTGATTATGCCAACAAGGCGCTTTCGGCAGACCCTTCTACCAAGGATGCCTACAAGCTGATCGGAGATTTGTACATGAGTTCTTTCGATGAGTGTGCAGGGAAAGAGGATATGGTGAAAGACCGATTGGTTTTTATAGCAGCAGCCGATATGTACAAGAGAGCCGGGGACAATGCCGCGGCACAAAGAGCCAAAGACCAGTTTCCGTCAAAGGAGGAAATCTTTACCGCGAATATTTACAAAGCAGGCCAGACTCTTACGGTCGGTTGTTGGATAAACAAAGCGGTTGTTTTAGAAACACGTGATTAATACAAAAGCATATACATTAGGAACGGCCATAAAATACTATGGCCGTTTTTTTGTTTTGATGACCGTCATTTGGTCGTGCGGTAGCAAGGAAGAAATAGTGGATAAGCCGCTGTATACCGGTCCCATCATGAGCCTGGACAGTGTCAATTCCCTGCTCAGTGACTCTGCCGTGGTACTGATCCAGATAAGGGCTCCAAAGGAAGATGTCTTCGAAAATGGAAACAGGGAATGGAGCAAGGGGCTGGCACTCACCTATTTCGAAAAAAATGGAGATGTCAGTTCTTCGTTTCGATCCGATTATGCCATTTACGAGAAGGACAAAGAGCTGTATAGAGGTGAGGGTAACGTAGTGGTAAGAAGCCTAAGGAATGGCGATGAGCTGAGCACCGAGCTGCTCTTCTGGGATCCGAACAAAAAGGAGTTTTATACCGATCGGTTTGTGACCATTCATTCGGAAGATGAAATTCATACCGGTGAGGGCCTTACCGCAAATCAAGACTTCACATCTTACAAAATATTGAAACCAGCAGGTACATTTACGCTTGAAGAAGAAGCTCAGGTTCCACGATGAAGCTATTGGATGTAATCTTGTTTGTGTCGGCTATTTGCATATTTGCCATAGCCATCCACCAATCAATCACCTATGGAATTGCAGAATCATATTGGTTGTACATGCTGAGCCTTTCAGCTCTTTTCATTTACGGATATCGTAAGAATCAGAGACCAAAATGACCGATTCCGTTATCGTAATTATATGCTTATTCTTCTCCGCTTTTTTCTCGGGGATGGAGATAGCTTTTATCTCAGCCAATCGACTGCACATAGAGGTACTGTGGCAACAAGGAACCTTGGTTGGCAGAATACTTTCAAGGTTTGTTAACAATCAAGCCTATTACCTCGGCACCACGCTGGTGGGAAATAATTTGGCGCTTGTGCTTTATGGCATTTATATGGCTCGCATGATGGAGCCAACGCTGGAACAAATACTCCCTGCGGATTCGCAAACTCTTCTCCTTATTTCTCAGACTTTGGTTTCCACTATTGTGGTTCTTGTCACGGCAGAATTCTTGCCTAAGAGCATTTTTCTTCTTAACCCAGACAGGATGCTTGAAATTTTGGCCATTCCAATGATGGTGATCTATTACCTCATGTTTCCGGTCACTTTCCTCGTGGTAGGCGTATCAAAGTTTTTCATCAAAACGGTTTTCAAGTACGATTATTCAGAAGACAAACCTGTTTTTGGGCTTACCGACCTGAACAACTACATTAAGCAAACCGTCTCTCCGGGTGAGGCGGAAGTATCGGAGGTGGATACGAAAATCCTAAACAATGCCATCGGTTTTAAAGCGGTAAAGATTCGAGATTGCATGATTCCCCGGACGGAAATTGAGGCGGTAGAGATCAATGACTCTTTAGCCAATCTAAAGAAGGCATTTATGGAAAGTGGTCACTCCAAAATCATAGTTTATAAAGAAAACATTGATGACATTGTTGGCTACTGTCACTCACTAGAAATGTTCAAAAAGCCCGAGGATATCAAGAGTATTCTGACGCCCATCATCATAGTTCCGGAAACCACTCCTGCCAACGAGGTACTAATCCAATTCATAAAAGAGCGGAAGAGTCTCGCCTGGGTGGTGGATGAATACGGCGGTACGGCGGGGATTGTGAGTATGGAGGACGTTATGGAAGAGATATTTGGAGAAATACAGGACGAACACGATGATGATGATTTGATTGAGCAGCAAATTGATGAAAACACCTTTTTGTTCAGCGCTAGGCAAGAAATTGACTACATCAACGATAAGTACAATTTGTCACTACCGGATGGAGATTACGACACCATCGGAGGACTTATTCTTGCCATAAATGAGGACATTCCCGAGCTACATCAAATTGTATCAGGGGAGAATTTTTCGTTCAAAATCATGGCTCTTCAAGACAACCGAATAGACTCTGTCAAACTCACACTTCTCGCATCTCAAGACGCCTTAAAATCAAAGGATTAGAAAGATTTTTATATCGTTTTCAATAGTCCTATTTTTGCCGTCCTTTAACGAAAAAAGCTAATGGCTATAATTAATACCTTAAGGAATAAATCAGGAAAAATCCTTGTAGTGGTAATCGTTCTGGCATTGGTTGCCTTTATAGTGGGCGACCCAAGTACAGCCGGAATTTTCAATGCTGGACCCAGCAGAGATATCGCGGAAATTGATGGTGAAGAAATCACTTATGAAGATTTTCAAGCTCGCGTCAATGAGCTATCCTATGTGTTTTCCTTAAACACCAATCGTAATCCTCAAGGAGACGAAGTGGACAGAATCCGTGAAATGGCCTGGCAGTCTTTCTTGGTTGATCTCGCTTACAAACCGGAATATCAATCAATCGGACTAGAAGTGAGCGACGCTGAATTGGTGGACATGGTGCAAGGGGGCAATACCCACCCACACGTTCGTCAAATGCTTGGCAACCCACAAACAGGAGAATTTGATAGAAGTTTCGTAACTACATTTCTTCAACAGCTAAATTCTCCAGAAGCGGCAGGGCAGAGAGAATCATGGGCGCGTTTTGAGAGTACCTTGGTACCAAGCACGCAAATGGCGCGTTTGGATGCTCTTATGGACAAGACAAATTATGTGACCCAAGCAGAGGCTAGGTCGCAGCATCAAGCGCAAAATTCTAATGTGACTCTCGAGTATGTATACGTCCCTTATACTTCTATCCCTGACTCTTCATATGCCGTCACAGATGCGGAACTAAATGATTATTTAAACGCGAACAAGGAAGAGTTCAAGCGCGACGAAGCGCGTGATTTGTCTTATGTGACATTTGACATTCTTCCGTCAGCAGAGGACTCGGCAGTCGTCATAAATGAAATGGCTGAACTTGTAGAGGGTCTGAGAAATGCCCAAAACGATTCATCATATGCAGCACTGAATTCGGATGGTCAGTTTCCTTTTATGACCTACCGGCCAAGCAATCTTCCAGAATTTTTATTCGTGAATGATGAAATTATTCCTGCCGGATATGTGACCGAGCCTAACACCCTGCAAGACCGTATGGTAGTCTACAAAATGTCTCGAGTCTCCGAAGGGCCTGAGTACAATGTGAAAGCCAGTCATATCCTTATTCGATGGGAAGATGAAACAGACGATGCAAAGGCTGAAGCAAAGAAAACTGCTGAGGAGGTTTTGAGAAAGGCACGCCGTGGAGATGACTTCACCGCCCTAGCATCAGAGTATAGCCAAGATCCATCAAATGCCCAGCGAGGAGGAGACTTGGGTTGGTTTGGTGAAAACAGTGCAATGGCCCAGCCATTTAAAGATGCTTCTTTCGGACACACAGGCACGGGTGTTATCCCGCGTGTTGTAGAGACACAGTTTGGCTACCACGTTATCAAAATAGACGAGCCGAAAACCAACTTAGAATACAAAGTGGCTATCATCGAGAAGGAATTCTTTGTTTCAAATGAATCCCTGGAAGATGCCTATCGGGAGGCAAGTACATTCCAAGCTTCGGTCACTAGTGCAGAGGATTTCAAAATAAAAGCCGAGGAGCTTGGTATTAATGTTCAGGTACAGAGCAGAGTGACGAACCAGGCCACCAGAGTGGGCGGAATCACTAACGCAAGGTCAATCGTACTTTGGTTATACAATGACGCCTCGGTAGGGGATGTTTCGGATGTGTTCGAGCTGGATGATAAATATGTGATCGCTGCGATGACCGGCATGCAGGAAGAGGGAGTAGCCAGAGTCGATGACGTGAGAAATCAGGTAACCCTGAAAGTAAGGAATGAGAAAAAGGCAAAGGTGATAGTAGATAAATTGGCGGGAATCCAAGGAGAGTCATTCACTGAGGTAGTCTCGGGATACGGTGCTGGTGCCATCACGAATGAAGCCACCATCACGCTTTCGTCAAACTCTATCACCGGGGTGGGCATTGCTCCAGAAGCAGTCGGAACAGCCTTCGCAATGGCAGATGGCGAGACCACATCGCCTTTTGCGTCTGAGAATGGCGTGCTCATGCTGAAGTTGGTTGCTAAGAATGAAGCTCAGGATACGGAGGATTATTCCATGTATCTTCAGCAGCTTCTGAACCAACGGGCATCAAGGAAAATTGTAGCCACAGATTTCCCTTTGACGTATTTTCGGGTTTTGATTTCGCAAGATTTGGACAATGCCATGAAAGAAATCTCCGGTATGGAGGATAGGCGCTATAGATTTTTCTAAGAGAAAAGATTCATCACCACAAAAGCCGGGTTCGCCTGGCTTTTTTTATCTTCAACCCGAATTCAAACTATGAGTTGGGACATTCAAGGATTTAGAGAAAAGCTGGAATCGCAGCACCAATTTCCCGGGAAGTATACATTTAAGTTTATCGTCCCGTCAAATTCGGTTTCCAAAGTCGAAGATCTTTGGGTGGGAGGTAAGGTTACTTTGAGGCCGAGTAGTAAAGGAACGTATACGAGCATTACCATTGAGGCTGAAGCTTCCTCGTCCGACGAGATTATCAAAACCTATGAGCTAGCTTCGAGCATAGATGGATGCATCGCACTCTAAAATTTGAAACTATGTGGCGAGAAGAAAACAATCAGCTGATAAGAACCTTCAAATTTAAGGACTTCAGTGAGGCCTTTGCCTTTATGGCCAAGGTGGCGTTATTGGCTGAGCAACAAAACCATCACCCAAATTGGTCAAATGTCTACAACACGGTGACCATCAATTTGTCTACCCATGATGCGGGCGATGTGGTGACCGACAAGGACAGAAAATTGGCAAAGTCCATCGATGATCTGATCCATGAATGAAACGCAACTTTTCTTAGTTCCCACTCCGATTGGCAATCTGGGAGACATGACTTTCAGAGCTGTAGAAGTACTGAAAAATGTAGATGTGATCTTGGCAGAGGACACGCGTACGTCGGGGTTCCTACTTAAGCATTTCGAAATAACCACTCGAATGGAGAGCTTTCATTCGCACAATGAGCACAAAAAACTCGACGCAATTATTGAAAGATTGAGAGATGGCGAAACTATGGCGTTAATTTCAGATGCGGGCACACCTGCCATTTCTGATCCCGGGTTCTTACTGGCCCGGGCGGCAGTGCAGAACGAAATTAGAATGGAGTCGCTCCCAGGACCGACCGCCTTTGTTCCGGCTCTCGTGAAGTCAGGGTTTCCTTGTGATCGTTTTGTTTTTGAGGGGTTTCTTCCACACAAGAAGGGAAGAAAAACCAGATTGGAAAAGCTTAGGGACGAGATGCGGACGATCGTACTATACGAGTCGCCCTATCGATTACTGAAGTTGCTGGAGGAAATAAAAAATACTTTGGGCGCTGACCGAAACGTTTCTGTGAGCCGTGAGATTACCAAGAAATTTGAAGAAACACGGACTGGGGAAGTGGGAGCTGTTTTGGATTATTTCAAAAGTAAGGATGCCATCAAGGGAGAAATAGTAGTCGTAATCGAAGGAACAGAATGAATCTAAAAAACACTGTGCAGCTAATGAAGGCAATTAGTGCCGAAGTGGCTGATTTCATCAGAGGTGAGCATTCCAAGTTTGACCTGTCCCGGGCGGAGATCAAGGGTAAGAATGATTTGGTGTCTTATGTGGACAAGCAGTCAGAGCACATGTTGGTCGAGCAACTGTCAAGGGTAATGTCCCATGCAGGCTTTCTGACCGAAGAAAAAACGGTGCAGCAAACAGACGCAGAGTTTCAATGGATCATAGACCCACTCGATGGTACCACCAATTTTATTCATGGCATTCCGGCATTTTCAGTAAGTATCGCCCTGGCCCATGAGGGCGAGATCGTGGCGGGGGTGGTGCATGAAGTCACTAGAGACGAATGTTTCAATGCGTGGAAAGGTGGTGGTGCTTTTCTTGGCGATACACCTATTAAGGTGTCAAATGTCAGCAAACTTTCGGATGGTCTTTTTATTACAGGCCTGCCTGTTCAGGGATTTGACCAGAAGCAGGGATATCTCCGAATTTTAAGCGATCTGATGGAGGATAGTCATGGGGTAAGGAGGCTGGGGAGCGCCGCAACGGATTTGGCCTATGTGGCATGTGGCAGAGCCGAGGGCTTTTATGAATGCAATCTAAATCCCTGGGACGTGGCGGCAGGCGCATTGATTTTGCAGGAGGCTGGAGGGATCGTTACGGATTTTCGAGGAGGAAATGATTACTTACATGGGCGAGAGATCGTTGGTGCCAGTGCCGTTCACCCTGAATTGCTTGCAGTCATCCAAAAGAACTGGAACTAGCACCATTTTGTTGATCATTGTCACACAGCTTTCGTATTATTAAGTCTTATTTAAAGATCAATGGCAAAGGAAAAAAATGATGTAGCGCTAGCGGATGAAATGTCAGAGGCTGCAGGAAAACTACGAGCGGAAATTTCTAAAGTAATTGTAGGACAGGATGAGGTGGTAAAGCTCCTTCTTATTGCCATTTTCTGCGAAGGCCATGCCGTGCTGGTGGGAGTGCCAGGCTTGGCAAAAACGATGCTTGTCCAGACGCTGGCCAAATGCCTGTCATTAGAGGCCAGCCGAATTCAGTTTACACCTGATCTCATGCCATCCGATATACTGGGAGCAGAAACGATGGACAAGGACAGAAACCTACGATTTGTCAAGGGCCCGATTTTTTCGAATGTGATTCTCGCCGATGAGATTAATCGAACCCCTCCAAAAACTCAATCGGCATTGTTGGAAGCGATGCAGGAACGCACCGTAACTATAGGAGGACAAGATTATCCTTTGGATGCGCCATTTTTTGTGTTGGCCACCCAAAACCCAATCGAGCAAGAAGGTACTTATCCTTTGCCAGAGGCACAGCTGGACAGGTTTATGTTCATGATCAACCTTGATTATCCTGCCTATGAAGAGGAGCTCGAAATCGTGCGAAGAACCACATCCAGTCAGGCGGCAGATCTGTCTTCTATTCTTTCAAGGGATCAAATTGTGGAATTTCAGCAATTGATGAAAAAGGTGCCGGTCACGGACAATGTGCTGGAATATGCCGTCTCTTTAGTGGCTAAAACGCGACCAAATGGTGAGAAGTCTCATGCATTAGCCAATCAATACCTTGAATGGGGCGCAGGACCGAGAGCCAGTCAATATTTGATTTATGGAGCTAAGTGCCACGCAATATTGGCAGGGAAATATTCGCCCGATATAGAGGACGTAAAAGCGGTTGCCCATGCGGTGTTGAGCCATCGTATCGTGCGAAACTTCAAAGCCGAAGCAGAAGGCTACACAGAAAACAGGATTATTACTGAGCTTCTTTAGAACTGGCGTAAGAAGCGCAAATCATTTTCGGAGAATAACCTGATATCATCCAGTTGGTACTTCAGCATGGCGATTCGTTCTATCCCCATCCCAAAGGCGAACCCACTATATTTCTTCGAATCAATGCCGCAGTTTTCAAGCACATTGGGGTCCACCACTCCAGAGCCGGCAATTTCGACCCAGCCGGAATGTTTGCAAATCTTGCAACCGTCTCCCTTGCAGATGAAACAACTGATATCTATTTCGGCACTAGGTTCGGTAAAAGGAAAATAGGAAGGTCTCAAGCGAATTTGGGTGTCCTTACCAAACATTTCCTTGGAGAAATGATAGAGCGTTTGCTTTAGGTCTTTGAATGAAATGGCCGTGTCCACGACCAGTCCCTCTACTTGATGAAAGAAGCAGTGTGCTCTGGCAGAGATCGCCTCGTTTCTGTACACACGACCCGGCATGATGGATCGGAATGGAGGCTTTTGGTCACTCATGAGGCGTATTTGCACATTGGAGGTGTGCGTGCGCAAAAGATTGTCCTTGTCCTCCGTGAGGAAATATGTGTCCTGCATTTGGCGGGCAGGATGGTTCTCAGGAAAATTCAGGGCCGTGAAGTTGTGCCAGTCGCTTTCTATTTCAGGGCCATCTTCTACATTGAAGCCAAGCCTTTCAAAAATTTCAATGATACGAAAGTAGGTCTGAGTAATTGGGTGCACACTGCCTGCCTCGAATGCCACAGGAGGAAGTGTAACGTCCGGCAAGTCTCCGGCGATCTGACTGGATTCTTTTGCTGAAGCCAATGATTTGAACTTTGACTCGGCAAGTTTTTTTACTTCGTTGAGGGTCTGACCCAGCGCTCTTTTCTGGTCACCAGGTAGTTTTTTGAAGTCCTCAAAAAGATCCTGGAACACACTTTTTCGGCTGATGAATCTCAAGCGAAATGCCTCGAGCTCTTCGGCTGAGTTTGCTACACTTGATTCTATTTCTTCGCGAAGAGTAGTAAGGACGTCAATCATGGTACCGCTTGTTGGGCGGCAAATTTAACTAGGACTTTTCAACCCACGTTCAAACCCACTCGTTGATTCTTCCTGTGCCGTGACAAACTACTAATTTTTTGCTTGAGTCTGTAATCCAGAAAGCCACCAAAAGAAATGGCGAATACTAGTATGATTAGTGAGGCCCAGTTATTTCCCAATGGTTGCAATACCCAAGCAAGCAGGATAGCTGCAATATTGAATGAGACAAGAACGAGGGTGGAGCTGGCATGGCCAAGACCGAGCTTGATCAGCGTATGATGCGTGTGGTTCTTGTCGGCAGACATGGGTGAGCGTCCGGCCATCCATCTGATGATAAAAACCCGAAGTGTGTCGTAGACAGGGAGAATCAAGAGTGCTACAGAAAGAGCCACGGGAGCCGAGAACTTAATGGGATTGGACATAGCAATTGAGTTGTTCACCTCAATGAACCGTATCATCAAAGCCGCGAGAATGAAACCCAAAACGAGTGAGCCCGTGTCGCCCATGAAAATTTTCGAAGGAGCCCAGTTAAAGAAGAGGAAGCCAAGTACTGCCGCACTCATGGAGATGCTGATGAAGCCAAGGGTCGATTGACCGGTCTCAAGGAACCACCATCCGAAGAATCCCAAGACTAGAAATGCGACACTTCCTGCCAAGCCATCAATGCCGTCGATGAGGTTGAATGCGTTAGTCAATACAACTATCGTGAATATGGAAAGAAACTCAGCAACCCCTATGGGAAGCTGGGATAAGCCGAAAACGCCATAAAGCTCTGTGAACCGGATATCGGCAAGGAATACCACCAGTAATGCAGCAAAAATCTGAATGGTCAATTTATCTAGTGCATGGAGACTTGCGATATCGTCGCGAACACCAAGGAGGAAGGCGAAGAAAATGGCAAGAAGCAAATATTTGTATTCGGAAAGTTCACTGAGTGGTACCCAGAAGAAGAGGGCAACCATGAAACCTAAGAATATGGCAATGCCTCCCAACGAGGGAGTACTGACTGAGTGAATCTTTCTTTTGTCAGGGGTATCAAGCAGATCCATTGATCTAAAAACCCTGATGACAATCGGAACCGCCGAGAAGGTGATCAAGAAGGCGGTGGTGATGCTAAGTATAACGTCCATTTTCAAAGTGAAGTGATCACAAGTATAAGAATCTTATGAATGTGATGAAAGAAAGAAAAAATATTATTTTTTCAAAAATCGTGCCTCGCCTTTTTCAATAGGCAAGTACGATGAAATGAGGGTTTAATAAATTCTCTTTATTGTACTTGAGTGGTTCAGTCAAGTCAGTGTTCAGCACATGACCTCCAGCCTCCACTGCCACTATATGCGCTGCAGCTGTGTCCCACTCCATCGTCGGACCGAAGCGTGGATAGACGTCTGCTTCTCCGGAGGCCACCATCAAGAGCTTAAGCGAACTTCCTTTTGAGACAATTTCTGGATCGGTGAGACCATCCACAAATGCCTCTGTTTCAGGGCTCATGTGAGATCGGGAAGCGACAGTCTTCAAATTTGGCTCAGTCAGTTTCTTGCCTGAAGCCTTTATAGTCTTGCCATCGAGCGTGGCTCCCTTACCGGCAATCGCGCTGTACATTTGATCGAGCACGGGTGGAAAAACCACTCCTAGCACAGGTTGATTTTGATGTATCAAGGCAATGTTGACGGTGAATTCGCCATTTTTTTTAATGAACTCTTTAGTGCCATCCAGTGGATCAATCATCCAAAAATAGTCCCAACCTTTTCTTTCATGGTATGGAATATCTCGCCCTTCTTCGCTGAGAATGGGAATACCGGTTTTGTCCAGAAAGGACACAATGGTATTGTGGGAGGCTTTATCTGCCAGCGTGAGGGGGGAATCATCGGATTTACTTTCAATGGAGAAATCTCCACTTTCATAAATTTTCAAAATTTCACTTCCCGCTGCACGGGCAGCTTTTTCTGCTAGTACGAGCAGTTCGCTTAGGTTTGGCTCCATGTCTTAAATGATCATCCCTGCTGCCACAGTTTCGTTTGTAGCATCATCGATCAAAATGATGCTACCCGTGTTTCTGTTTTTTCTATAGGTGTCCGCAAGGAGTGGTTTGGTAGTTCGGAGTACGACCCGGCATACATCATTCATGCCCACATTGAGGTCTTCTTCGTTGCGATGTAGCGTGTTGATGTCCAGCTTGTAGCGAACCTCCTTGATCATGGTTTTCGCTTCATTAGTGGTATGCTTCAAGGTATACTTCCCTCTGGGTTTGGGTCCTTGAGCATTTAACCAACATAGCATCACATCAACATCTTGAAGTAATTTGGGCTGATTATTACTCCTCACGATCATGTCGCCTCGGGCAATGTCAATTTCGTCTTCCAGGGTCATGGTGATAGACATTGGAGCGAATGCCTCTTCTATTGGCCCGTCAAATGTTTCGATGCTCTTGATCTTGGAAGTGAAGCCCGAAGGAAGGACCAGCACCTCATCACCAGCCCTGAATACCCCGCCAGCGATTCTTCCGGCGTATCCACGGAAGTCATGGAACTCGTCGGTTTTTGGTCGAATGACCATCTGCACCGGGAAGCGACAATCAATGTGGTTGTGATCGCTCCCAATGTGGATGTGTTCTAAGGTATGCATTAGGGTAGCACCTTCGTACCAATCCATGTTGGTGCTTCGGTTTACCACATTATCTCCTTTCAGCGCACTAATTGGAACAAAGCGAACATCTTTCACATCTAGTTTGGATGCAAAATCTTCGTATTCGTCCACTATTTTGTCGTAAGCCTCCTGGCCGTAATTCACGAGATCCATTTTGTTTATACAAACGATCACATGGGGGATTTGCAAGAGAGAAGCTATGATCGAGTGTCTTCTCGTTTGCTCCACTACACCATGTCTGGCGTCTATCAGGATCAGTGCCACGTTGGCTGTGGAAGCCCCGGTCACCATGTTTCTGGTGTACTGAATGTGACCCGGGGTGTCGGCAATGATGAACTTCCGTTTTGGTGTGGCAAAGTATCTATATGCCACGTCTATGGTAATCCCTTGCTCGCGCTCATCCTTCAGTCCGTCAGTGAGCAGTGCCAGGTCAGTTTCTACCAGCCCCTTGCGCACGCTGGATTGCCTCACTTGCTCTAATTGATCTTCAAAAATTTGCTTGGAGTCAAATAGCAGTCTACCGATCAGGGTGCTTTTGCCATCGTCTACACTACCTGCAGTAGTGAACCGCAGTAACTCCATGTCTAAATATCCACTCATAATTTCCTGTGTTTTTTAGAAGTATCCAGCTTTTTTTCTGTCTTCCATTGATGTCTCCGATCGCTTGTCATCCTCACGATTTCCTCTTTCGGTTTTCCTTGCAGAGGCTACTTCATCAATAATTTTAGCCAATGTATCCGCATCGGACTCTTCACCACCAGTGATGGTAATGTCCCCAAGAGTTCTGAATCGAATTTGCTTGGTCACAATCTCCTCATTGTCCTGAATCTGAATGTGATCAGAAACCGGCAGCCAGGTGTTGCTTCTTCGGATCACCTGACGTTCATGAGCGAAGTACAATGATGGAATGTCAATGTTCTCGGCCATGATGTACTGCCACACGTCCATCTCTGTCCAGTTGCTGATAGGGAACACTCTGAAATGCTCGCCATGGTGATGTTTGGCGTTGAATAAATTCCAAAGCTCTGGTCGCTGATTTTTGGGATCCCACTGCCCAAACTCATCTCTATGCGAGAAGAACCTTTCCTTGGCTCTGGCCTTTTCTTCGTCTCTTCTGGCTCCTCCCATGCATGCATCAAATCCATGCTCTTCTATGGTGTCCAGCAGGGTGACTGTCTGGATGGCATTTCTGTTGGCGTTTTTCCCTTTCTCCTCGGCTGCCGCGCCCTCATCGATAGATTTCTGAACGGAACCGACTATCAAACGGACGCCAAGCTTCTGTACAAGCTTATCCCTGAAGGCCATCGTCTCAGGAAAGTTGTGCCCCGTGTCTATATGCACGAATGGGAAAGGAATTTTTCCGGGATGGAACGCCTTTCGAGCCAAGTGCGCTACCACAATGGAGTCCTTTCCTCCAGAGAAAAGGATGGCGGGGTTTTGGAATTGTGAGAATACTTCACGCAGTACATATATGGATTCCGCCTCCAGTTCCTTGATGTGCGTGAGATTGTAATTACTCATTTATTTCAGTTTAGGTACTACTTTATTGATTAGCTGCTTCAAACAATCCTCAAGGGGGTGTTCTGCAGTGTTCACTTTGATGCTCGGATTTTCAGGCTCTTCAAATGGGGAGGTTATGCCCGTAAAATTAGGTATCTCCCCTCGTCTTGCCTTGGCATAGAGACCTTTTACGTCCCGAGCTTCACAAACTTCCAGGGGACACTCCACAAAAACTTCGATGAAATTGTCCTCTCCGACCAACTCTTTCGCAGCTTGGCGATCTTCCCTGAATGGGGAAATAAATGCAGTGAGGACTACAATTCCTGCATCAAGAAAAAGATTCGAGACTTCTGAAATGCGACGAATGTTTTCTCTTCGGCTTTCTTCACCAAAATCAAGGTCTTTGTTTAATCCTGTGCGGATATTATCTCCATCTAGGATATAGGTAGGTACCCCTTGATTGTGCATGTACACTTCCAAGGCGTTGGCCAGGGTTGATTTTCCTGAGCCTGACAAACCGGTAAACCAGATAAGCAAAGGTTTGAATCCAGATGCCTTGACTCTATCTGCTTTGCTTATGGTATGATTATGAGGTACTATATTTTCCATCAGAGTCTTCCGTCCACGTATTTTTTATCAAGTATGCCTTTTACGTCAAAGACCACCGCCACTTTTTTTCTTATCGACTCCCAATCCATCGCCTTGAAATCCTCGTGAGCCACCGCCAGAATCAGCGCATCGTACTTGTCAGCATCAAAGGTTTCCACTAAGTCGATTTGGTACTCGGCCTTTACTTCATCCCGACTTGCCTGTGGATCAATCACGTCCACTTTTATATGGAAGGATTGAAGCTCATGGTAAATGTCGATCACTCGTGTGTTTCTTACGTCGGGACAATTTTCCTTGAACGTAAAGCCCAAGATGGCAATCTTGGCATCATTGGATAGTCTTTCTTTTTGTGCCAATTTCTTCATCACGATATTGGCGACATGAGGACCCATGTTGTCGTTGATCTGCCTTCCTGCTAGTATCACTTGAGGGTGATGACCGAGTTGCTCGGCTTTGTGCGTGAGGTAATAGGGATCTACTCCTATGCAGTGGCCACCCACCAATCCCGGCTTGAAGGGTAGGAAATTCCACTTGGTGGCGGCCGCTTCCAGCACCTCCAATGTATCCAGGTTCATTTTCTCGAAGATGAGCGACAGCTCGTTTATAAATGCAATATTGATGTCGCGTTGTGCATTTTCGATCACCTTGGCCGCTTCTGCCACCTTCATGCTGGAAGCCTTGTGTGTACCAGCCGTGATGAACGTAGAATAAAAATCATTAACCTGCTCAGCAATCTCTGGAGTGGAGCCGCTGGTCACCTTCCTGATGTCGTATATTCTGTGTTGTTTGTCTCCCGGATTGATGCGCTCGGGAGAATAGCCACAAAAGAAATCCTGGTTGAATTTGAGGCCGCTTGCTTCTTCCAAGATTGGAACACACACTTCTTCCGTACATCCTGGAAAGACAGTCGATTCGTAGACGACAATGTCACCCTTGGAGAGGGCCTGACCCACTGTCCGGCTGGCTGACTGCAGGGGTCTTAGGTCTGGTTGTTTTGATTCGTCAACTGGAGTGGGAACGGTCACTATGAAGAAATTGCAATTCTTCAGATCATTGCTGTCTGAGCTGAAGGTCAAAGAGTGGCTTGTGCTCAGTTCGGCAGATGACACTTCCAAAGTCCGATCTATCCCGTGCCGAAGTTCCGAGATACGCGAAGTGTTGATGTCAAAGCCCAGGGTAGGGAAATGCTTCGATGCTTCTACTGCTAGCGGTAGCCCAACGTATCCAAGTCCTATTATGCCTACTGACAGATTCATCCCCTGAAAATTAGGGCGCAAAGGTAAGGCCTTTCAGTCCAAAACTGCCTTCTTGAAATAATCTAATGTGGGCTTTAGGCCTTCTGCTCTCGAATATTTTGGTGACCAGCCGAGAATTTCTTGAGCGAGGGTAATGTCTGGCTTGCGTTGCTTTGGATCATCTTTGGGCAAATCCAGGTATGTGATTTTGCTCTTGCTTCCGGTCAGTGCCACTATTTCTTCAGCAAATTCTTTGATGGTAATTTCTTGTGGGTTCCCAATGTTCACTGGCAGGTGGTAGTCGCTCATGAGCAGGCGATAAATACCGTCCACCAGATCGTCCACATACGTGAAGGAGCGAGTTTGAGAGCCATCTCCAAAAACGGTAATGTCCTCACCGCGAAGGGCTTGAGAGATGAAAGCAGGGAGTGCCCGGCCATCGTTCAGTCTCATTCTGGGTCCGTAGGTGTTGAAGATTCGAACAATTCTGGTCTCCAGCCCGTGGAAATTGTGATAAGCCATGGTCATGGCCTCTTGAAAACGCTTGGCTTCATCGTAGACGCCCCGAGGACCCACAGGGTTTACATTTCCCCAGTACGTCTCTTTTTGAGGGTGGATTTCCGGATCGCCGTACACTTCAGAGGTGGAAGCCACCAGTGTGCGCGCCCCTTTGGCCTTGGCAAGACCGAGCATGTTGTGCGTGCCCAGCGAACCAACCTTCAGCGTAGGGATCGGCATCTTGAGGTAATCAATGGGGCTGGCGGGAGAGGCAAAATGCAGGATGTAGTCCAGGTCTCCTTTGACATGAATGTATTCGGTGACATTGTATTTCTGAAACTCAAAATCTTCCAGATGCATCAGGTGTTCTATGTTCCGGATGTCCCCGGTGGAAAGGTTGTCCATGACTAGTACTTTGAAGCCTTCGGCGATGAAACGATCGCAAAGATGTGATCCCAAGAACCCGGCTCCTCCTGAAATTAAAACTCGCTTTTTCATTTAAAAATTATTCTGAACGTGATCTAGGGTTGGTTGCTTTAGGTCTTTGGCCGAAACCACAGGGTCGTCTGTCAATTCCCAGTCTATATCGAGAGACGGGTCATTGTAAAGTACACCCTTTTCGTTTTCAGGGGAGTAAAATTCATCTACGAAGTAAAAAAAGAGCGTGTCGTCGACAAGTGATTTATAGCCATGCGCAAATCCTTTGGGGACGTAGAGCATTTTGCTTGGCGTGTCCAATACCACCCTGAAATTTTGAAGGTAGGATGGCGAGTCCTTGCGAATGTCGACCACCACATCGAGCACCGCCCCTCTCGTCACCCCCACTAATTTCGCCTGAGCAAAGGGCTTATCTTGATAATGAAGACCTCTTAGCGCGTCTTTTGACGAAGAGGCAAAATTCACCTGCTTGATGTCAAAGTCAATTCCTGTTTTTTCTTTGAAATGAGCTTTGTTAAAGGACTCCATGAAGAAGCCGCGATCATCACCAAATTTTGGAACATCGATCAGAAAACAATCTTTAAGCGGAGTTATCTCAATGTTCATTTTATGATTGATTTGAGGTATGCGCCGTATCCGCTCTTTTCTAATTCATTAGCTAAGGAGATCAATTCCTCCTTTGAGATAAAGCCCATTTTAAAGGCAATTTCCTCAATGCATCCTACTTTCAAGCCTTGCCGATCCTCGATTACCTGCACAAAATTACCCGCCTGCATCAGGGAATTGAACGTGCCAGTGTCGAGCCATGCAGTTCCTCTGTCTAAAACTTCAACTCTCAACTCTCCTTTTTTAAGATAGGCATTGTTGATGTCAGTTATTTCCAATTCCCCCCTTGGGCTAGGCTTCACATTCGCAGCGATTTCCACCACCTGATTGTCATAAAAGTAAAGACCAGGAACAGCGTAGCTTGATTTTGGTTGCTTGGGTTTTTCTTCAATAGAAATGGCCGTGTTACTTTCATCGAACTCCACCACACCGTATCGCTCCGGGTCGTTTACATGATATGCGAAAACAATCCCTCCTGTAGGATTTGCACAGCTCTGTAATTTTCGGGAAAACCCAGATGCATAAAAGATGTTATCTCCCAAAACGAGCGCCACTGAATCATTCCCGATGAAATCCTTCCCGATGATAAATGCTTCAGCCAAACCGTTCGGTTGCTCCTGTACGGCATACTGAAACTCACATCCTATTCTTGATCCATCACCGAGCAAATCTTGGAACATGGGCAAATCCCTCGGCGTGGAAATGATCAAAACCTCTCGAATGCCTGCAAGCATGAGCGTGCTGAGTGGGTAGTAGATCATGGGCTTGTCATACACAGGCAGAAGCTGCTTGCTCATGGCGTATGTCAACGGATGAAGTCGTGTTCCCGAACCTCCTGCTAGAATTATTCCCTTCATGATTCGTAGTGCTCTTTGTAGTAATTTAAATAATCACCTGAAGTCACTCCGTCAAGCCAGTCTTCATTGGCTAAATACCAATCTACGGTTTTACGAATTCCTTCTTCGAATTGAAGTGACGGTTTCCAACCCAATTCTTTCATGAGTTTGGATGCGTCAATCGCATAGCGCATATCATGCCCAGCTCTGTCTTGTACGTACGTAATCAGCTTCTGAGATTCTCCTATTTTCTTTCCAAGCTTCTCGTCCATCACATCGCAGAGTAATCGAATCAAGTCAATGTTTGTCCATTCGTTTTCGCCACCAATGTTGTACGTTTCCCCAATTTTTCCCTTGTGGAAAATCAAATCAATCGCAGCGGCATGATCTTCGACAAATAGCCAATCCCTGATGTTTTCACCCTTGCCATAGATGGGAATGCTCTTACCATTTTTGATATTGTTGATCGCTAGTGGAATCAATTTTTCAGGAAAATGATATGGGCCGTAATTGTTAGAACAATTAGAAACTATAGCCGGCAGGTCGTAGGTATTGGCGTATGCCCGTACGAAATGGTCGGAAGACGCCTTAGATGCTGAGTATGGAGATTTGGGGTCATAAGCCGTGTCCTCAAGGAAGTAGCCTTTCTCCCCTAATGATCCAAACACTTCATCTGTTGAGATGTGATAGAATTTTTTTCCGGAGGGTTTGGCCCAGTTATTCTTTGCAGCTTCTAGTAAGGTGAGCGTGCCGATGACATTGGTTTTTACAAATGCCAGCGGGTCTTTTATGGATCGATCCACGTGCGACTCTGCAGCAAGGTGGATGACACCATCAATTTCGTTTTTTTCGAACAGATTATTGACGAAAGGAGCATCGCAAATGTCGCCTTTGACAAACGTATAATTGGGAGCCTTCTCTACGTCATCAAGGTTTCGGAGATTTCCGGCATAGGTCAAATTGTCGAGATTGACGATTTTATATTCAGGGTACTTATTCACAAATCGTCTTACAACATGTGATCCGATGAATCCTGCCCCACCTGTTATTAAAACTGTCTTACTCATTGGTAATATGATTTATACCAGTCTATGAAATTCTTGATTCCTGTTTTGATAGGAGTTTCAGGTTTGTAATCAATTTCCTTCATTAACGCCTCTACATCGGCATACGTTTCGGGTACGTCACCCATCTGAATAGGCATGAAATTGATCTTTGCCTTTTTACCTAGCTCATCTTCAATGGCCTTTATGAAATCCATGAGCTGCACGGGTGAGTGATTTCCAATGTTGAATATCCTGAATGGAGCAAAACTTGATGAGGGCTCAGAGGTTTCCGATTTCCAATTGGGAACTGGTTGAGCTGGCTTGTCTAGCAAACGCACAATTCCTTCTACAATGTCATCCACGTAAGTGAAGTCCCGGATCATTTTCCCATGATTGAACACGTCAATGGGCTGGTCATTCAAGATAGCTTTTGTAAACAGGAATAAGGCCATGTCGGGTCGACCCCAAGGGCCATAGACGGTGAAAAAACGAAGACCAGTCACCGGCATTCCAAAATTCACAGCATAAGAATGAGCGATGAGCTCATTGGATTTCTTGGTGGCCGCATAGAGCGAAACAGGATGGTCGACATTCTGCGTGACAGAAAATGGTAGTTCCGTATTTGCTCCATACACAGAGCTAGAGGACGCAAAGAGAAAGTTCTTTACATCATGCCTTCTGCTGGAATCGATCACATTTAAGAAACCAGAAATGTTTGCCTCAATGTAGGCTTGAGGGTTTATTAAAGAATACCTCACCCCTGCCTGAGCCGCAAGATTCACGACATTCTCAATCTGATTTTTTTCAAAAACCAACTCCACGGCATCCTTATCTCCAAGATTTATTTTCTCAAAAATGAAGTCATCAAACGACTTTAGAATTTCGAGCCGTGCTTCTTTAAGAGACACGTCATAGTAGTCGTTGAGACTGTCAATCCCAATGACTCTGTGTCCTTCTTCTAAAAGCCTTTTGCTTAGATGAAAGCCGATGAAACCGGCTGCACCGGTGACGAGAATTGTTTTGATAGAATCGGCCAAACAGGGAGATTTTTTTGCAATGCTAACGGCTCTTAGACCATTTTACAAGAAATTCGCGTCACGTTCGCGATTATGCCAAGTACTCTGGATCAAATATTTGTATTAATAAAGAAGGACTTTGTGATAGACTGGAGGCTGAAGCATCCTCTGTCTGGCATATTGCTGTATGTGGCGAGTACGGTTTACACCGCCTATCTCTCCTTCGATGCACTTGTGACTCCTGCGGTCTGGAGTGCCTTGTTTTGGATCATCCTTTTGTTCATCGCTACAATGGCTTTGAGTAAGAGCTTTATTCAAGAGGAGCGAAGACATTTATATTATTACTTTTCCATCCATCCTGGTACGCTCATCATTTCCAAGCTGGTGTATTCGTTTTTGTACCTGTTTGGAATAGGAGTTTTTGGTCTAATCATATATTCCATTCTTCTGGGCAGGCCGGACTTTTCAGTAGGATTGTTTTTGCTCAATTTCCTAAATGGAGTGATTGGGATGTCTGCCGCCTTCACGATGATCGCATCCATTGCGGTGCGCACGCAGCAAAAGGGTAATCTCATGGCTGTGCTTGGATTTCCGGTGATTTTGCCCATTCTACTTTTGGCGATTACTTGTTCGAAAAGAATTGTGGAAGGTGCCGCTTGGTCCGAAATCAATAATTTCTCCTTTATACTGATTTCTGTCAATGTGATTATCGTCGCGCTCACACTAATTTTGTTTCCTTATTCTTGGAAGTCATGAGGTATCTGATCAGAACAAGTTGGTGGAAATGGGTGGCAGTAGGCTTGCTGATCTATACAGTGATTGGCGGCTTGCTTTTTACCACACCTCGGCTGCCTATTCTTAATGAAACTATTCGCGTGCTCCATTTCCATGTACCCATGTGGTTTGGAATGATTTTTCTTTTCGCCGGATCAATGGTGAGTGCTGTGAAGTTCTTAAAGAATTCAAATGAAACGGATGATTTGAATAGCTCTGTACTGGCTGAAGTTGGGATGTTCTTTGGCGTTTTGGGTTTGCTTACTGGCATGCTTTGGGCCACCTTCACTTGGGGTGAGCCTTGGAGCAATGACCCAAAACAAAATTCGTCGGCTATTTGCATGCTTATCTATGCGGCATATTTTGTCCTAAGAGGTTCTATTAATGATGATCAACTACGCGGAAGGATTTCGGCGGTTTACAACATTTTCGCTTTTGCAGCGATGATTCCTCTTTTGTTTATCCTGCCTCGGTTAAGTGATTCACTTCATCCGGGAAATGGAGGGAACCCGGGCTTCAATGCCTACGATTTGGACAGCAATCTCAGACTGGTTTTTTATCCAGCCGTGATCGGATGGACGTTGCTTGGATTTTGGATTGCCACTGTGAAAGTGAGAATTAGTACAATTAAACAACGAAGAGAAGATGCTTAGAAGATTGGTGATGTTTTTCGGAGTGGTTATTCTGAATCTGATTCCGGCTGTTTCACAAGAGGTAGAGATGGCAGATGGATTTCGATCGGAGGGAAAAATCTACGTGGTAGTTGGAGTTATTTTGATCATTTTGATAGGACTTTTTGTTTACCTGTTTCGTATGGATAGACGAATCAAAAAACTGGAAGAAAAATGAAAACCACACACATTATAGGAATACTCGTGATAGCCGTAGCGATCGTCATGATTATGACAACTGCTGGTGATGCCAGCCAATACCTGACATTCAGCGAGGCGAAGGAATTGTCTGAAGAGGGTAGCAAAACACAAGTTCACATTGTGGGGCAGTTGAAGAAGGATATGCGAGGTGAAATTGTGGGAATTGTACCTAGCCCTGACAAGCTCTCTTTCAAGTTTCTGATGATCGATGAGAATGGAGACGAGCAAATGGTGTTTCATCCGAATCCCATGCCAACTGACTTCATACGCTCAGAGCAGGTAGTTATCGTTGGGAGTTATAATGAAGACAATTTCATCGCAGATAAAATTTTACTCAAATGTCCTTCCAAGTATCAGGAAGAGAATATTGAGGTATAAACATGGTCCATTACTTCGTAGGAAACCTCGGTCATTTTTTTGTTATTCTTTCTTTCGTGGCTGCATTGATTGCAGTCATTGGCTACTGGCTGGGCAGTAAAGAAGAAGGAAACTGGACACGTTTTGCCAATATCAGTTTTTGGGTGCACGGTTTGGCAACCATCGGAATAGTTGCCTCACTGTTTTACATCATAAGTAATAATTACTTCGAGTATCACTATGCCTGGAGCCACGCCTCCAAGCTGCTCCCATGGTACTATCAACTCTCCTGTTTTTGGGAGGGTCAGGAAGGATCATTTTTGCTGTGGATGTTTTGGAATGTGGTGATTGGGTTTGTGCTTATCAGAACAAATAGAGATTGGCGACCTTCGGTTATGGCTGTTCTTTCGCTCACACAGCTTTTCCTGACCACTATGATTTTAGGAGTGGTGGTTTTTGGGGTGAAAATAGGGAGCTCGCCGTTCCTCCTGCTTAGAGATGTTATAGACGCTCCGATTTTCAAAACGAGCCCTGAGTTTATTCCTGAGGATGGATCAGGATTGAACCCGCTTCTTCAGAACTATTGGATGGTGATTCATCCGCCCACATTGTTCCTGGGATTTGCAACGACCGTCGTTCCTTTTGCTTTCTGTATTGCAGGAATCCTGAGAGGGAAGTTCAAGGAATGGATTCGGCCAGCTCTGCCTTGGGCTCAGTTTTCTACTCTCATCCTTGGGGTTGGAATTTTGATGGGTGCGTACTGGGCGTATGAGACTTTGAATTTTGGTGGTTATTGGAATTGGGATCCTGTGGAGAATGCGATCTACGTTCCCTGGCTTGTCATGGTAGCCGCCGTGCACACCATGATTGTGCACAAAAACAATGGGTCAGCATTGAAGCTGTCGATGGTGCTTGTGGTCACCACATTCTTGTTGATTTTGTATTCTACTTTTCTCACTCGAAGTGGCGTTCTTGGAGAATCATCGGTTCACTCATTCACAGATCTTGGGCTCTCTGGCCAGTTGCTTATTTACTTGGCTGTTTTCGTCATTGGGTCCATTTGGCTTCTTGCCAGCGCTTGGAAAAAAGTGCCGGGCAAAGAAGAAGAGGTTTCTCCTTACACTCGAGAGTTTTGGATTTTTCTTGGGGCAGCAACGCTCTGTTTGATGGCCTTCCAGGTGATTCTTCCAACTTCAATTCCCGTTTGGAACCGAATCGTTGAATTCTTCGGAGGCACATCCAATCTTGCTCCACCGACCGATCCCATAGAGTTCTATTCTAATTTTCAGCTTTTCTTGTCGGTGGCGTTAGCCATCCTATCCGGTACGGGTCAATTCTTTTGGTGGAAGAAGATGTCGCCTGCTGAGCTGAGGAATAAGTTGACAATGCCAGTGATAATTTCTCTCTCTATTTCGGCCGTCATCTTCGCAACCTGGGGCATGTACGAGTGGAGATACATTTTGCTGCTCACAGCATCGGTTTATTCCATAGTTTCTAATGCATTCATTTTCATTTCACTTTCAAAGACGAACATCCGATTGAGTGGAGGAGCAGTGGCTCATATTGGGATTGCGATGATGCTAATCGGGATTTTGTTTTCATCGGGTTACTCCAACATCATTTCCACCAACTACACCGGATATGTCTGGAACGACGAGTTCCCGGATGAGGTGAACC
>CAYORY010000006.1:0-29036 GCA_964406435.1 uncultured Roseivirgaceae bacterium
CGCTCCTCATCACTCATTGGGGCATGAGCGGCCCAGCCATTCTTAAACTCTCCGCCTTCGGAGCTAGGCTTCTCAATGAGAAAAATTATGAATTCAATATTCAGGTGAACTGGACGAATGGACTGAGTGATGATCAGGTATTTGATCAGATAGAAACCGCGGCTATAACAAACCCCAATAAGCAGCTTGCTAACCTCAAACTGTTTGGGCTGCCGGAACGTCTCTGGCTGTTTCTACTAGCCAAAGCTGACCTATCAGCAGAGAAAAAATGGTCGGAGCTTGGCAAAAAAGGAATGAATAAACTGACGAGCATTCTGGCAAATGACATCTATAGTGTAAAAGGGAAAACAACTTTCAAGGAAGAATTCGTGACCTGTGGAGGCGTCAGCCTCAAGAGCATCAACTCAAAAAATTTGGAAAGTATACCCTGCCCCGGTCTTTACTTTGCAGGAGAGGTGCTGGATATAGACGGCATCACGGGTGGGTACAATTTCCAGGCGGCTTGGACCACAGGCTTCATTGCCGGGCAGTTGTACTCGCCTGATAAAAGTCATCCACATTTTTCTTGATTGCCAAGCCGCAACTTCACTAAGTTTGCAAAAAACATTCAGCCCAAATGAAGAATCTTCAGTTCATACTCCCTGCCCTATTCCTGATTATCTCGTGCAAACAATCCACAGAATCAAGTACCACAGAAGTGGAAGCCACCCCGCAGGTCGCCACAGTGTACGCCTCTTATGGTGAGAAAATAGCGGCAAATGACGCACAAAGTGTTGCGATCATAGATGCTTTAATGGCTGATACAGATTCCCTTAACGTGAAACTCACGGGTGAAATTGAAAAAACATGCGCCATGAAGGGCTGCTGGATGACCGTGAAAACAGGTGACAGCACAAGCATGCGAGTGACCTTCAAAGACTATGGATTCTTCGTGCCCAAAGAAGGTGTAGCTGGTAGACAAGCAATCATGGAAGGAACTGTGACCAAGACGGTCACTTCGGTAGAAGTACTGAGACACTATGCGCAAGATGAAGGCAAATCAGCCGAAGAGATCAACGCCATCACAGAGCCAAAAGAAGAGTACGCATTCGTAGCGACAGGTGTCCTTATAGAGGAGTCTAAATAAATCGCACGAGTTTAAAGCTCACCTCACTTTCCTTGCCTCTTTGAAGAACTTTGAGAGTGATTTTCTTGTCTGGCTTAGAAGCCAAGACAGAAGATTCTTCGGTAAAATTCTCAGCCGTGAGTACCGTGCCGTTTATAGCCAGCACCTGATCACCTACCTGAATGCCTACCTTTGCCGCAGGCGAATCTTTCTGAACATAGCTAATGAAAAATTTATCCCCGTCCGGTGATATCTTGATGCCGCTCAGATCAAATTCAAAAGACTTTCCAAACAGCCGATTTGGTTTCAAAAAAAGCGTGGCACCATGATAATCCACTATGAAATTGAATCTGCCAAGAAGCCCCATTCCTACAGACCCCCTATTCTTTCCTTCTACCTGTGTTGAAGTGAACGAAGCAATTGGCTCCTCAAATTCATAGTTCCCTATTCGCACCGTTCTCGTCCTTCCTACCTTCCCTTTGATTTCCCCATTACTGCCATTTCCCAAGGTGGTCTCCACGCTCTTATAAGGCACGTTATATACATTTTCTTTGGAGTCGTACAGGATCGTATGTGGTGCGCCTGTCTTGAGAATAAAATAATCCTCCTGCTCTTCCCAGTTTTGAAAAGCCGATTTTATAAAAATCTTGGCCTCTCCATTTTCAAATTTTAATGGAACCGCGTCATACCCTGCAGGGGGCTGAAAACTATCAGGCTCCCACAGCGTCATCACTTGCTGATCATTGTCTATTCCTACGACAAACCGACCAAATAAATCCCTACCGATAATGCCATGTACTACCGTCTGAGCTGTAGTTGACAAGCCAAGAAAATCATGCTCCAGCACCATGAGGCTATGATTGTCTCCCGTTTGGGTACCATCCATCAGCTCCAGAAAAGCTCCATTTGCAGAATAACCGACCAACTCCCCATCATCGGTACTTCCAAGTGAAATCTTACGCAACAACTCCACCCCGTAATCCTCAGCCAACTTAGCATTGGTCAAAATGGTGTGTTCTATGCTGGTATCCACTATCATTCTCAATTGAATTTTTCCATTGAGACCCATTGGTATCGTGATCAGGCCATTGCTAACGCCTAGTCGTACCCTCGAATAGGTTGAGTCCTGTGGAAGGCTAAAGCCAAATTGCTGGCCACTTGCCGAAGACATTACTATTCCAACTAATAAAAAGGAAAAGACTTTGGACAGACTCATAGTCAAACTGGTTTTCGCTGAATTAAAGTTATTCAAATTAACAACAAGCAGGGGTGCGACAAATTAAAATTCAGAAACCCCGACTTCATTTTTTCTTAACTTTTGCTTCACATTTATATATTTTTGGCGCTCTAGAAAATGGAAATCACCTTGGACCAGGAAACCACCGTAGAAAAAAAGAAAAATAAAAAACTTTCTAGGTTCTGGCTCGCACTCGAAATCATCCTTTTCATTTGCTTCCTAGCCTTTATCGTACTGAACTATCATTTTGGGTTCGTCTCCTGACAGGAAAAAGCCTGGGCTAAGGTAGATTTGCCGGATGTCCAAAGAACTCAATCTCTCGTACCTCGACGAACTCAATCCACCCCAAAAAGAAGGCGTCATTACCACTGAAGGTCCATGCATGCTCATAGCAGGAGCCGGATCGGGCAAGACGAGAGTTTTGACCTACCGCATAGCTCATCTCATCAGCGAACACAATGTGGATTCTTTCAATATCATGGCGCTGACATTTACCAATAAGGCAGCCGCCGAGATGCGTCACAGGATCGAAAGTGTAGTGGGCAATGAGGCACGCAATCTTTGGATGGGCACTTTTCACTCCGTTTTTGCCCGCATCCTTCGTGCAGAGTCGTCGAAGCTAGGATACCCCAGTAATTTCACCATCTACGACACGGATGACTCCAAGCAGCTGATCAAGCAGATCGTGAAGCAGTTCAACCTGGATGACAAAATCTACAAACCTAATGTGGTGTATAACCGCATTTCTGCAGCAAAAAACAGGTTGGTTTCCTGGATGGATTACCAGAACAACCCCATCTACATGGAAGACGATCTGGCCAACCAAAGGCCCGAAATGGGATTGATCTATGAGACGTACGTGAAGCGATGTTTCAAGTCAGATGCCATGGATTTCGACGACCTGCTCTTCAATACGAATGTCCTCTTTCAGGAACATTTGGACGTGCTCAATAAATATCAGCACCGGTTTCACTACGTACTCATTGATGAGTTTCAGGACACCAACATTTCTCAATATTTAATCGCCAAAAAACTGGCTGCCGTACGCCGAAACATCTGTGTGGTGGGAGACGATGCACAATCGATATATGCCTTTCGAGGGGCAGACATTCAAAACATCCTGAATTTCGAAAAAGATTACCCTGAGCTACAGGTCATCAAACTTGAGCAAAATTACCGATCTACCAAAACCATCGTGAATGCCGCCAACTCTGTAATTAACAAGAACAGAGCCCAACTGAAGAAGAGCGTCTGGACCGACAATGGTGACGGAGATCTTATAGAATTGATAAAGGCTACCTCTGACAATGAAGAAGGCAGGCTGGTAGCCTCCTCCATTTTTGAAACCAAAATGAAGGATCATGCATCCGAAAATCAGTTTGCCATTCTTTACCGAACGAATAGCCAATCGCGCTCCATGGAGGAAGCCCTCCGACGAATGAACATCAAGTATCGAGTGGTTGGCGGATTGTCGTTTTATCAGCGAAAAGAAATCAAAGATGTCATCGCCTACCTGCGCTACACCGTGAACCCAAATGACGAACAAGCGATGAGGCGGATCATTAACTATCCAAAGAGGGGGATCGGACCCGGAACCATCGAAAAGCTGGTAGTCACTGCCGCCGAGCAAGACAAACCACTTTTTGAGATAATGGAAAAAGGGGGCTCACTTATCGGAGGCAAAGGTGGATCACAGATTGAAGCCTTTGCCACACTCATTAAGAGTTTCAGGTTGTCATCCGACAAAAAGGATGCATTCGAGTTTGCCACTCAGGTGGCAAAAAGCTCTGGCATTCTCAAAGACCTGCATAGCGACAAGTCCATCGAAGGCATGAGTCGGTATGAAAACGTACAGGAATTACTCAACGCAATCAAAGAGTTTACCGATGATGCAGAGCGAGAGGATAAAAGCATTTCAGCCTTTCTGCAAGACGTTGCACTACTCACCGATGAAGACAGAAGTGCCAAATCAGATGAAGCCGTGACCCTAATGACGGTGCATATGGCTAAGGGATTAGAGTTTCCATATGTATACATCGTGGGTCTAGAAGAGGACCTCTTTCCATCACAAATGATGCTTAGCTCCAGAGCCGATCTGGAGGAAGAGAGAAGGCTCTTTTATGTGGCCATCACCCGGGCCAAAAAGAAACTCTTTTTTAGCTATGCGCTAAACAGGTACCGATTTGGAAGGCTCAAAAATTGCGATCCGAGCAGGTTTCTTGACGATGTAGACCCTCAATTTATTCACGTAACCCGGAAGTTCAGACCGAAGGAAAATGTCATCGAATCACCCAATTACAGCACCAAGAGTTTCGTGCAAAATGTGAAGAGAGATGCATCCCAAAGGAAATTCACAAAACAGACCAATCACACTCCGTCTCCAGACTTCCAGCCAAGCAATCCAGAGCTGCTCCAACCCGGAAACAAAGTGGAACATCCAAAGTTTGGGTTCGGGACCGTGACTGCCTTGGACATTAACGGTGCAAACAAAAAAGCCAAAGTAGAGTTTGAAACGGCGGGAGAAAAAACCCTCCTTCTGAGCTTTGCAAAGCTTCGAATTTTGGATTGATCAGCTCGCCTTACAGCATCCGAAGCAGGCTTCACCGAGGATGAAACATCTAACTCGTCACAATTAGTATTCAATAGAATCAATACTGATTTATCTTTCCGCCGCAATGGGAAGACAGAAGGTACGCTACGATGAAATTTTGCCAGAGAAAAGCCAATGGCCTATTGTCAAGCTCTCTGAAAACAGGCAAGAGTTTATTGAGTCGATCACAAAGCAGACATTCGACGAACTCAGCCAGTCTGGTTTGACTCCACGAGAACTTTTAGAAACCACCCTCTATAAGGAGAAAATTCGGATGAGAGCCAATCCTTGGAAAGTGGATCCAAAGGATGACAAAAGCTTTTGGAATGGGGTGAGTTCCCAACTATCGGACTTTGAACAACTCGATGAGAAGGAAAGAGTCGAGAAAGAACGAGCATTGCTTACCAAAATCATTGATCGATATGGGCATGAAATCGCAGGGAACTTCAAGAAAACCTATTATCGATTTGCCAGAGCATTCGTCACATTCGGGTTTGCCAGGCTATTGAATGCCGCCAGAGTAAAAGGCTTCAGAGCCATCTTCAGCCGACAGTTGGATCTTCAGGACAAGATTCATGTCGTCGGGGAGACCGAGCACATCAGGGAGCTTGCCAGACGGGGCACAGTGGTGATGGTGCCCACCCATTTCAGCAACCTCGACAGCATTTTGATCGGTTGGGTGATACAGCACTTGGGCCTACCCGCCTTCATCTATGGAGCCGGGCTGAATCTTTTTAACATCAAGATTCTCGCCTATTTTATGAACAGCCTCGGCGCATACAAAGTAGACAGACGAAAGAGAAATCCCATCTACCTGGAGACCCTGAAAAACTACTCAAAATATGCGCTGATTGAAGGTGCGCACAGTTTGTTCTTCCCTGGAGGCACCCGTTCACGATCCGGTGAAATCGAAAAAACACTAAAACTGGGCCTACTCGGCACAGCCATAGAAGCCCAGCGAGCTCTCTTTCAGTCTGGTAGCGAAAAGAAAATTTTCATTGTGCCAGTCGTCATCAACTATCACTTCACACTGGAAGCACCCGCCCTCATCCGTGAACACCTGAAAAAAACAGGCCAGGAAAGATTTTACCAAGAGGCAGACGAATTCACCAACTCCTATAAAATGGCCACCTTCATGCTCAAATTCTTCACCAAAGGTTCAGACATCTCGGTGAGCATCGGCAAAGGCATGGACGTGCTGGGCAACTATGTAGATATGGAGGGCAGCAGTCTGGACATGAAAGGCAAACCCATCGACACGAGGGACTATTTCATCAGTGACGGAACTGTAAACATGAATACCCAGAGAGAAAACGAGTATGTGAGGATATTATCAGGTCGGATTGTCGAAGAGTATCACAAATACAACCGCGTGTTTGCTAGTCATCTGGTGGCTTACACAGCATTCAAAATGCTCGAAAGAAAAAACCCTACACTTGACCTCTACGCTATACTCAGACTCGGCGAAGAAGATTTGGAATTTGACTATGAGGAATTCAAAGAAGCCTACAAATTGCTACGCGACCAGATCCTCAAAATGAATAAAAAGGGTAAAGTGGATGTTGCCGGGCACATGCGCAAGCGAGCCACGATTTCTATCCATCACGGATTGGCCAACGTGGGTATGTATCATGCCCAGCGACCTCTAGTGCACAAAGGGGATAAAATCATCATTCAGGATACGAACACGCTTTTCTATTATCACAACAGAATGGAGGGATATGGTCTCGAAAAATTCATCTAGACCTGTCGGCGTTATTGGGGCAGGGAGCTTCGGAACAGCCATCGCCAACCTGCTGGCAAAAAACACGGGTAATATACTGCTCTACGTGCGAGACCCTGCCAAATGGGAAGAAATAAAAGCCACCCGAATCAGCTCTGGACAGCAGCTATCCGACAAGATCACACCCATTAATTCCTATGACGAACTGGGAGAATGCCACGTAATTTTTCCGGCCGTCCCCTCTTCTGCTTTCAGAAAGATGATGCAAGACCTGTCTCCTCATCTAAGGCCATACCATATCATCATCCATGGCACCAAAGGATTTGACCTGACCAATCCCAAAAATGATTCGCTTAGTCGCGAGCATGTGAAGACCATGAGTGAGGTCATCAAAGAGGAAAGTTCAGTACTTCGCGTGGGCTGCATGGCCGGTCCCAATCTCGCCAAAGAAATTGCCGAGGGCAAGCCAGCCGCCACCGTGGTAGCTTCGCAGTTCGACGAAGTGGTGGAGATCGGGCAGAAACTTCTCAGGAATGATAATTTTCTGGTCTATGGCGGCAGAGACCTCAAAGGCACAGAGCTCTGCGGCATCCTCAAAAACATCATTGCCATAGGGGCCGGTCTGGTCTCCGGTCTTGGTTTGGGAGAAAACGCCAAGGCACTGCTCATAAGCAGGGGTTTGGTGGAGATGATCTATATCGGCAAAAAATTCGGGGCAGATGTGAAGCCCTTTCTCGGACTAGCAGGGGTCGGCGACCTCATTGCCACATGCGGGACTACAAAAAGTCGGAACTTCTCCGTTGGTGAAAAACTGGCTCAGGGACTCAAAATCGACCAAATTCTCACCAAAATGGAGGAAGTAGCCGAGGGCGTGAAGACCATCCAGATCGTGCATCAACTATCCGATGCGTACGGCTACCGATCCATCATCACCGACATGCTCTACAAGATTATCTTCCAGGACTTGTCCATTCCGGAAGCACAAAATCTGCTCATGAAGCTTCCGTTCCGTCAAGAGGTAGAATTTTTGGATTGACAAATACAATTGTCCCGAAACGTACAAAAGAAAGTGTAAAACGCATTTGCTCAAACTATCCCAATTATCTTTGCGTTGGGAACTTAGTTAAGAATTAAAAAAAGTACACGAATGTCAAAAGCATTAGAAATAACAGACAGCAATTTCAACGACATATTAAATTCGGATCAGCCTGTGTTGGTGGATTTTTGGGCAGAATGGTGTGGTCCCTGTAAGATGATCGGACCCGTTGTTGAAGAGCTAGCAGCAGATTATGAAGGAAAAGCTGTAATTGGTAAGGTAGATGTGGATGCAAATCCAGAAGTTTCTGCTAAATTTGGAATACGCTCTATCCCAACACTCTTAGTTTTCAAAAACGGAGAGATCGTGGATAAGCAAATTGGAGCCGTACCCAAAGCAGTTCTGAGCGACAAGCTCGATGCGCAATTGGCGTAGTAGACTGTTTTTTCATAGTGAGTGAGACCCGGATGCACAGCATTCGGGTTTTTTTATGGTAAATTGTTCTTGCTTAAAATTTCAAAATGTTTCGACTTTTCCCTTATCTGATCATCCTTCTTATCTCGTCTTCATGCGGAGAAAAGGACATGGACACCAACAATAGTGGGAATGATCCGACCTTCGCCGTGGACATTGGCTCCAGTGAGATTCCTTACGTGGTGATCGATGTAAATGAGACCATTCTCAACGAACCAAAGGTGGCCGCTTCGATGGAGATATACGTGCAGAAAGAATTAATCCAAAAGCAGCGTATCGGCATTGAATACAGGGGCTCCACCTCCTTCAGACTATCCGACAAGAAATCGTTCGGAATGGAAACATGGGATGCTACCAATGAGGATATGGATGTTTCCTTCTTTGGAATGCCTAAAGAAGAGGACTGGATACTCAATGGCCATGTCGTGAACAGCACCGAAGTATGGGATCCTAGTATGCTCAGAAATGTGCTCGCCTATGGCTTATACAGAAAAATGGGCAACTACGCCAGTAGGACTCAGTTTGTAGAATTAGAAATAAATGGAGTGTACTTGGGCGTGTATGTTTTCATGGAAAAGCTCAAGAAAAACAGTGAACGAATCGCCATCACCACGCTTGGTAATGCAGACACGGACGCTTCCGGCGGGTACATTTTGAAAATAGACAAGACGACCGGGGGAGCAGAGAATATCGGGAAACCCTATGAGTATTTTTTGAACAACTGGGATGACGATGCACGCTACACTGAGACGAACAGCTTTCGATCTCAGTACGGTATAGACAGGGGATTGTTAACGACCGTACCTTACGGCTCTCCCTACCATGCCCAACAGTACAACGAAACCTACTTTCTATATGAGTATCCCAAATATGACCTTATCACATCTGAGCAGAAAACGTTTATCAGCGAATACATTCATTCGTTTGAGACAGCCCTACTTCAGGATGATTTTAACTCAGAGATAAGAACCTACACGAACTACATCGACTTGGACAGTTTCGTTGATATGTTCATCATCAATGAACTGTGCAGAAATGTAGATGGCTATCGGCTCAGTACATTTCTCTATAAAGACAAGGGCGGAAAACTAAACATTGGCCCACCTTGGGATTTCAATATCGGATTTGACAATGGTGACGGCAGGGTGGCTTGGGACGATTGGGTGATCAACTATAACGAGAACAATGGAGGAGACGCTTGGAGTATGCCTTTTTGGTGGCAGAGATTTCTCGAAGATCCAATCTTCAGGTCTGCGGTAAAAACTCGCTGGGAAAACTTGAGATCAAGCGTCCTAAGCGACGCATCCATCATTAATGAAATCGATCAGCATGCCGATTATCTCATTGAGAACCGGGCGGTAGAAAGAAATTATGAAAAATGGGATCCCAATGGACAGGTGGACTACTCAGGCAGCATAGAAAGTTTGAAAGCATTCTTGGATTTCCGCGCCGACTGGATGGATGCAGAGATTGCCGCCTTCTGATCCGTCAAATTCTGGCAGCCATCAGAAGGTTCAAGTCCTTGTAAGCAATGTTGAATTTTTTGGCCAATCCAAGATTCGTCAAACTACCACGGTACGTGTAGACTCCCTTTCTAAACCATGGGTTGGCATAAATCATTTCATCCATCCCCCCCTCCTCTCCTATTCTTAAGACGATGGAAGTAAGGATGTTGGAGATAGCGATGGAGGCCGTCCTGGCCACTCTTGAAGCAATATTGGGCACACAATAGTGTATGACCCCATATTTCTCAAAGACAGGGTTGATGTGGCTCGTCCTTTCGGACGTCTCTATGCACCCCCCTTGATCGATACTCACATCAATGATGACTGCCCCTCGCTTCATCAGTTGCACCATTTCTTCGGTGATCACGCATCTGCTTCTCCCCTTCTCCGGCCGTAGCGCCCCGATGAGCACATCTGCATCCTTTACGGAATCAGTGAGTGCGGCCTGATCAAAGGTAGAGGTATACACCTGATGGCCGAGCGTCTGTTTTATTCTCCTGAGTTTATAAATATGATCGTCAAAAATTCGAATATCCACGCCCAGTCCAAGCGCAGCTCTTGCCGCAAATTCTGATACTGTTCCTGCTCCTATGATCACCACCTTGGTCGGAGGCACGCCTGTCACACCTCCCAAAATCACCCCCTGTCCTTTATTTGGGCTGGCCAGATATTCCCCCGCAATCTGCAACACTGTGCTCCCTGCAATTTCACTCATGGCCCTCACGAGCGGCAGTCCACCGACCTTGTCTTCCAGAAATTCGTAACCAATGGCAGTCGTCCTCTTTTTGCAAAGTGCCTCTATAAACGATACCGACTGACTACCCCCCTGAAAGGCAGACACGAGCGTGCCCGATGGCTTCAAAAGCTCCGTCTCCTTAGCCGACGGTGGCTCCACCTTTAATAAAATATCGGTATTAAATACTCGTGGCACATCGTCCGTTATTTCAGCTCCGGCTTCACTATAAAGTGTGTCCGAATAGCCTGCAGAGTCACCCGCCCCTCGCTGTACCAGCACATGATGACCATTCGCCACCAATACCTGCACGGCCTCTGGCTTTAGCGCCACGCGATTCTCCTGATTGGAATTTTCTACGGGAAGACCAATATTCAATCGGTTATTGCTCTTTCGAATCTTGGCAGGTGCTTCCTGCGGATATAGACTTTGCTCTTTGGCCAACTGCTCAAATCCTCTGATTTCCTTCTTTGCCATGCTCGATTAGCTTGATTTCGCGACGGTCGCTGCTGACTAAATTAATGATAATTTCCACGCGATCAGTTGGAAGCAGGCCTTCCACCTTTTCGGGCCATTCGATAAAACAATAATTTCCTGAATAGAAATACTCCTCCACCCCGATTTCCCTGGCCTCTTCTTCATTTTTTATTCGATAAAAATCAAAATGATAGATGCTATTATTTTCTTTATCAGAATACTCATTCACGATCGAAAAGGTGGGAGAACTCATGGCGTCTTGCACGCCGAGTTGGTCACAAATGGCTTTGATAAGTGTGGTTTTGCCTGCTCCCATTTCGCCCCGAAAACACCAGACCGATGTATCACTGGCCAGAGCCAAAAGCTGATTTGAAACCGGCACCAAATCGGACAGAGTATTCAATTCGATCATCCACGCGAAGATAGCGTGATGAACGGAACGATCATCTCTTCCATGCTAATTCCGCCGTGCTGAAAGGTGTCTCGATAGTGACGGGCATAATGATTGAAATTATTGGGATAGGCGAAAAAGGTTGTTCCATGGGTGAAAGCAAATGAAGTGCTCACATTTACTTTTGGCAAGCCAATGAGTTCGGGTTTGGTCACATGAAAACACTTCTTGGCGTCCACCGCCAGATTCTTGCCTTGCTTATAGCGAAGGTTTGTATTTACCTCCCTGTCTCCAATAATTTTTAGTGGATTTTTCACTCGGATAGTGCCATGATCCGTCGTGATCATCACTTTGACTTTCTGCTCTGAAAGTAACTTCAACGTATCGTACAAATTGGAATGCAAAAACCAGGATTTGGTCAAAGACCGATAAGCAGATTCGTCAGGTGCGAGCTCTTGAATCATTCGCATATCGGTGCGAGCATGAGAAAGCATATCCACGAAGTTGTACACCAGGACGTTGAAGGGATTTTGTAGCAAATCCGAGATATGATCGGTCACTTGCTTTCCCTCATTCACGTTCAGAATTTTTCGGTACGTGGACTTTACGTTCACGCCGGATCTTTCGAGGTTTCGTCTGAGCAATTCATGCTCAAACTGATTTTTGCCTTCTTCCTCATCTTCCCCCACCCAGTATTCAGTGTCTCTCTTGCTAATGTCGAGCGGCAGCAACCCCGCAAAAAGCGAGTTCCTGGCATAGGATGTAGTAGTGGGCAAAATGGAATAGTAATAGTCCTGCTCTTTGATGGTAAACATCTCAGCTATATCAGGCTCCAATTCCTCCCATTGATCAAACCGTAGATTGTCAATGACTATTAAGAATACCGGCTCGCTGGCGATTTCAGGAAAGACCTTCTTTTGGAGCACTCGATGCGAAAGCATGGGCCTGGGTAAATTTGGCTCTTGAATCCACCCCTGATAATTGTCCATCACAAATTGCGAAAAATAATCATTCGCCTCCGACCACTGCATATCCAGCACCTCCCGCATACTCTTGTCCTCGCTCCGGTCAATCTCCATATTCCAATAAAGAAGTTTTTGGTAGAGCTCCGCCCACTCCGCATGGCCGTCCACCTCACCAAGCGCCATGCTTAGTTCCTGAAATTCCCTCTGGTAGCCAATGTTCGTTCGGTCAGAAATCAGCCGTTTATTGTCCAGAATTTTCTTTGCCGAAAGTAGAATCTGATTCGGGTTCACAGGCTTGATCAGGTAATCGGCGATTTTAGACCCTATAGCCTCTTCCATGATGGCCTCCTCCTCATTCTTAGTGATCATTACTACGGGCACATTGGGGTGCGTGGACTTGATGTAGTTCAGCGTTTCCAGACCGCTCATGCCCGGCATATGCTCATCAAGGAAAACAATATCAAATTCGTGGTGATCTATCTGTTCCAAAGCATCGGATCCACTATTCACAGGGGTAATGTCATACCCCTTTCCTTCTAGAAAAAGAATGTGCGGTTTCAGCAAATCAATCTCATCATCGGCCCAAAGAATTCTATTTTTCTGCATTGACGTAGCTTTATGCCTTCAAGTTATATCACTCACTCAGCGTGAACAAAAAGAAAATAATCAACGACCCAATATATGGGTTCATCAGCATACCAAACGAACTGATATTCGACATTATTGAACATCGGTACCTGCAACGGATGCGCCGCATCAGGCAATTGGGCGTGAGTGACCTGGTCTATCCTGGGGCCGTTCATTCGCGGTTTCATCACGCCCTTGGTGCCATGCACCTGATGACCAAAGCGCTCAGTACCCTGCGAGACAAAGGACATGAAGTGAGTGACCAAGAGATGGAAGCAGCTCAAATCGCCATTCTTCTTCACGACCTTGGGCACGGGCCCTTTTCGCATTCATTGGAATACAGCATTTTCCCTCAGCTCCCTCATGAGCAATTGAGCCTGCTTTTGATCAAGAGAATCAATGAAGAAATGGATGGAGCATTGGGATTGGCTCTGGAAATTTTTCAGGGGACCTACCAAAGAAAATTTTTGAATCAGTTAGTCTCGAGCCAATTGGATGTCGATCGGCTGGACTACCTCCAAAGAGACAGTTTTTTTACGGGCGTACAAGAAGGCACCATAGGCTCTGATCGGATCATTAAAATGCTCAATCTGGTAGGTGATGAATTGGTGGTGGAAGAAAAGGGCATTTACAGCATTGAGAATTTTCTCAGCGCAAGAAGGCTGATGTACTGGCAGGTTTATCTCCATAAGGCCGCCGTAGGTGCCGACGTGATGCTTACCAATCTGATAAAGCGGGCACGGAAATTAAGTCAGGAGAATGGCTCCTTTCCTGCCACACCCGGCCTGTTATTCTTTCTAAAAAATGAAACTACAGCCAATGATTTCATTCAAAACCCTGAATTGCTCGATCGCTTTTGCGAACTGGACGATTCGGATGTGTGGGGTTCTTTGAAGTTTTGGGCCAAGAATGAGGACTTTATCTTAGCCCAATTGAGTCAGCATTTACTCAATCGCCGACTGTATGCCATTGACCTGACGAATGATCCTCCTGATAAAAACAGGATGGCAGCACTAAGACAAAAAGCCCAGGCTATGTATGCGATCAATGAAAAGGAAAGTAAATCCTTCGTGAACAAAGGAACTGTCAGCAATGCAGCCTATGTACTCAAAGACCAAACCATCAATATCCTCACCAAATCGGGTGAAGTGAAAGATGTGGCCCAGGCCACTGACCTGCCAAACATCAAAGCAATGAGCAAAATTGTGACAAAACACTACCTCTGCTATCCCAAAGAATTAACTTTGTAGGACATCACCTAAAAAACACCACTTCATGGAATTCACGCTGGGACAGATCGCCGGTCTGATCGGAGGAGAGATAGAAGGAAATGCAGACTTGACCGTGTCCACGATCAGCAGCATCGAAGAAGCCAAGGAAGGAAGCATCTCCTTCTTGTCCAACCCCAAGTACGAGCCGCACATTTACCACACCAAGGCCTCCGGAGTGATCGTCAACAAGGATTTCAAACCCACCAAAAAGATAGATTCCACGCTCATCAGAGTGGAAAATGCCTACCTCGCTTTCACAGGCCTGCTGAAGGAATACGAGCGAATCATGAACTTCAGCAAAGAAGGGATAGAGCAACCATCACATCTTCCTTCATCTGTGTCTTATGGAGAAAATTTGTTCTTAGGTGCCTTTGCATACATAGGCGCAGGAAGTAAAATCGGCAACCATGTGAAGATCCACCCTCAGGTGTACATTGGCGAAAATGTAACCATCGGCGACAATACGATTATTTACCCTGGAGTCAAAATCTACCCCAATTGTAGGATTGGAAAGTACTGCACCATTCAAGCCGGGGCGGTGATTGGGAGCCACGGCTTTGGATTTGCTCCCAAGGAAGACGGCACCTATGAAAACATCCCTCAAATAGGCAATGTCGTCATCGAAGACCATGTGGACATTGGAGCAAACACCACGATCGACTGTGCCACCTTCGAATCCACGACCATCAGAAAAGGAGCAAAAATCGACAACTTGGTGATGCTGGCGCACAATGTGGAGATTGGTGAAAATACCGTAATAGCAGCTCAGACCGGAATCTCAGGCTCCACCAAGGTAGGGAAGCAGGTGATTATGGCCGGGCAGGTAGGAATCGTAGGCCACATAAAGATCGCTGATCAAACGACCATTGGTGCCCAATCAGGCATCATGCGCAGTACCAAAGAAGGTCAGGTCCTCTGGGGATCACCCGCAGTGGAGAAGGGCGATGAGGTGCGATCGCTGGTCGTTTATAGAAAGCTTCCAGAGATGATGAGAAGGATCGAAAAACTTGAGGAAAAAATTCTAAATTTGCCGTCCAATTAATCAAACCATCCGCTAACGCGTCAGGATGCAAATTTATCAGCACACCATCAAGGGACCGGTCGAAGTTGCCGGGGTAGGACTTCACACCGGGGTAAACGCTACCATGACTTTCTTGCCTGCCAAGCCAAACCACGGCATCAAATTCCAGCGAGTTGATCTGGAGGGTCAGCCGATCGTGGATGCCGATGTGGACAATGTGGTCGATTTGTCACGAGGCACCACCATCGAGCAAAATGGCGCACGGGTCAACACCGTCGAACACACCCTGGCCGCACTGGTCGGCTTAGAAATTGACAATGTCCTGATCCAACTAGATGGCCCTGAGCCGCCCATCATGGATGGTAGCTCGCGCTTGTTTATAGATGCCATTCTGAAAGTAGGACTCGAAGAACAGAATGCCCAGAGGGATTTTTTTGAAGTACCTGAGAGCGTATTTTATCAAGACAAAGAACGTGAAGTAGAAATAGCAGCCCTGCCGTTGGATGATTACAGAATCACGGTCATGGTAGATTATAAATCTCCTGTACTTGGAAGCCAGCATGCCTCACTGAATAACATCCAGGATTTCAAAGAAGACATATCCAGCTGCCGCACGTTCTGCTTTCTTCATGAAGTAGAGACACTCTATAAGCACAACCTTATCAAAGGTGGTGACCTGAGTAATGCCATCGTGGTGGTAGATAGAAAAGTAGAGGATGGCGAACTGGATTATTTGGCCGAACTTCTGGGAAAACCCAAAGTGGAAGCCAGAGAAGAGGGAATCCTGAACAATGTGGAGCTTCGGTATGCCAACGAACCAGCCCGACACAAACTGCTGGATGTGGTTGGAGATTTGGCATTGGTAGGAAGACCCATCAAGGCACAAATTCTGGCCGCCCGCCCCGGCCATGCCGCCAATGTAGCCTTTGCAAAAAAGCTAAAAAGGTTGATGGAAAAGGAGAAAAAGAACAACGTGCCTCAGTACGACCCTAAGGTTCCTCCCGTCATTGACATCAACAAAATCAACAAAATCCTACCCCACCGATATCCATTTTTGTTAATCGATAAAATCTTCCATTTGGATGATGAGCAGGTGGCCGGCATCAAAAATGTCACTTTCAATGAGCCCTTTTTTCAGGGACATTTCCCCGGCAATCCAGTGATGCCAGGAGTGCTTCAGATCGAGGCTATGGCTCAGATAGGTGGTATTTTAGTGTTGAATACCGTTCCTGATCCGGAAAATTACTGGACATACTTCTTGGGTGTCGATGATTTCAAATTCAGGAAAATGGTGTTGCCGGGTGATACACTGGTCATCAGATGTGAACTGCTCGCTCCGATTCGTCGAGGATTTGCCAAGATGAAAGGGTCAGCCTATGTGGGCAATAATTTAGTTTGTGAGGGTGTGATGACCGCCAGCATAGTAAAAAAAGAAATTGAATAAGATGAATCAGCCGCTTGCTAACATACATCCTGATGCCAAAATTGCTGAGAGCGCGATTATTGAACCCTTCGCGACCATCGCCGCGGATGTAGAAATCGGAGAAGGCGTTTGGGTAGGGCCGAATGCTTGTATCTGGGAAGGTGCAAGGATTGCCTCCAATTGCAAAATCTATCCAGGAGCTCAGATTTCCTGCGACCCTCAGGATTTGAAATACAATGGTGAAAAGACAACAACCCATATCGGTGAAGGAACCGTGGTAAGAGAGTTCGTCACCGTCTCTAGAGGCACGGATGATAAGATGGATACGAAAATTGGGGAAAATTGTCTTCTCATGTCCTATGCCCACATTGCCCACGATTGTCAATTAGGTGATAGCATCATCATTGGAAATGCAGTGCAAGTTGCTGGCCATGTAACCATCGATGACCATGCCATTCTGAGTGGAATGACTGCCGTGCATCAGTTCGTCAATATTGGTGCGCACGTGATGGTATCCGGTGGCTCTCTGATCAGAAAAGATGTACCTCCCTTCATCAAAGCAGGGAGAGAACCACTTTCCTACGCCGGGATAAATTCAGTGGGGCTCAGACGAAGGGAGTTCACCAGTGAAATAATTGCTGCCATTCAAAACACCTATCGCCTCATCTACCAGAGCGATTTGAACACGACGAAAGCACTTGAAAAAGTGCGAAACGAAGTGCCCATGATAGATGAGGTCAAGCAAATTTTGGAGTTCATCGAAAAGTCAGAAAGAGGCATCATTCGAGGATTCTCTGATTCCTTATGAGAATAGTTGGAGATTCTTTAGGTAAGAAATACAACTCCAACTGGATTTTTCGGGAACTATCCATCGAAATCGAGCAAGGCGACACGTTAGCTCTAGTAGGCTCCAACGGCTCGGGCAAATCCACCCTACTACAAATACTTTCTAATTCCCTCACCCCCAGCAGAGGCACAGTCACTTACCTGAAAGGAGATCAAACGATCGCTCCAGAGCACGCCACTGCAGCTATCAATTTCTCATCGCCCTACGCTGATCTCATCGAAGAACTCACACTTGTCGAACATTTGAAATTCCATTCCACCTTCAAAAAACCACGAATAGTTTTGGAGGATATGATGGAACGAATGGGCTATCCGGAGGCTGCTCACAAGCCGATACAGGCATTTTCATCTGGCATGAAACAACGCCTGAAACTGGCACTTGCCTTTTATTTCGAAGGTTCTGTATTGGCACTGGATGAACCAACGTCCAATCTGGATGCAAAGGGGATAGACTGGTATCGGTCGCTAATCAGCGATGAAAAAAATCGCACGATACTAATCGCATCCAATCAGCGTTACGAGTATGAATTTTGTAAAACGACCATCGACCTTGAGGCCTTCTCCATTAAGTAAGCTCATTTTCTTGCAGTTTTCACAGAAAAAGCCGTATTTTGATCATTGTTGCTTCAGCAAAATAAAAACTTCAAATAATACAATTACGAGATGAAATCGTTTAAAATCCTTTTGCTTGCCGGCCTTTTGGTTTCCATTATAGCCCTTCCTAACTGCGGACCAAAAGATCCTGATGGCACTGACAGTGTTGACACAGCCAAAGGACAGGCAGATTTATTGGTTAAATCCTGGACGCTTGTAAATAACAGCGCCAAGTTAGGAAGCGATATCATTATTGATTGGAATGGCTTGGAAGTAACTTTCACAGGGGACAAAACCGGAGGCACGGTCACCACCAATGTGACTTCATTGACCGGTGAAGCCGTCTCTACAGAAGTTTGGCCTGCATCAGACGATTGGTCTTTTTTAGTAGTGGATAATGAGACCATTATAGGTACGGTGGTTCGAGACTCCAATGAAGTTCAAATGACTGTGACTGTCACTACTACCTCGCTTGCTGTAGCCTTTACTATAGGAGATGGTGGTAGCAGACTAGGATCCGTAGATGGTAACTGGTCATTCAATTTCACAGCGAATTAAAAACTCCCCCAAAAGCATTAATTTTGATCCCGACTACTTAGTCGGGATTTTTTATGTCTATCGACCACAAATACTTCTCAGCAGACAAAAATTACCTTTTGAAAACTGTTCAGGCTTTCGGCAAGGACAAGCTTCAGGAGGTATGGACCCAGAACGCCTTGGAAGGCTTCATGGTATGTGAAAATCCACTTGGATTAGAAGATAGTTTTACACTTCAGATTCGCCAGGAAATCAGGAAAGGCACAGTCATTTTGGAAGAAGGTTATGAGCTGCTTGCCGCCATTTACCGATTCAGATACGGCAGCAATCAGCTTGCCTTTCTATGGGACGGACGCACACACATGGAGTTTTATGATGAAGAATGGCGAGAAACATTTAATGTGTGGACGAAGAGAATCAGCACAAAGCCTGAAGTGTATCGTGCCGTGATCAAAGCGGCTGTCGCAGACGCAGACATGAATACAGATTTTTTGAAGGCCTCTATTCGACGCACCATTTTGAAAGAATTCAAAATAAAACTTAGCCGAGCTCAGCGAATTGAGCACCTATCTGTCTCCGCCTAAATATCGAGTTTACCAAAGGAGAAAAAATAGCCGACCGTAAAACCAGCCGTGTAGTTCAGAGCAAGATCCGGAACCCCCGATTCTATGGGCTCAAAATCATACGTACTTCGGATGGAGAAGGTGAAGAACCCTTCAAGTTTGATCACCCCTCCGGACTTCAATTCTCTAAAAACTCCCGCCGACCCTCTCGGACCATAATTCAATCGATTGTCGGTACTGAAATCATAAGGATGGAAATTGAATTCACCCACGTCATAAAGGGCAGGATAATCCGAGTTCACGATAGCACCCTCAGGCAATGGATCGGTAGTCGCTTTCAAGGCATACTCCACGAAAAAACCAGCCGTCACAAAATATTTATTTTTATTTCCAAAATACCCAATGGCCTCCAGAGGGATTTCCAAATAAGTGATTTTGGTCTTGTGATTTTGGATTCCTTCAAATCTTTGTACCCACCCTTTGCCAGATATGTTTACCCCTGTTTGTATACCAAAATTGACTTTCGATTCGAACTTTTCTGAGAAATGAATGACTTGAAGCCCTCCTGTGGCACCAGGCAACCAATTGATCTTCATTACCACTGGAATAACGCTGTGATTCATGTAAGAGGTAGAACCCAGCCCGCCGAACTTAAGACCGACATACGTTTTTGTCTGTCCGAAGGAGTACAGGCAAGCGGCTATGAAAAAAATGGAAAGGAAGTTCCTGATCATTCGAGCCTCGAAATTATGGAGATTATTGCTGAACTGGCAAGACACGACATTTTTTAATGATCAAACCACATAGTTTGCTAGCTTTGCCCTCCGGCAAACGGGTACGACCAGCTCCTACCGAATCCCCCAGGGCTTGATCGCAGCAAGGGTAAGTAGTCGTAGCGGTGCGATATTTCGTTTGCCTTTTTTTATTCTACCAAAATTCCCAATTACATAACCTGCTTCCGGTAAATTTGTTGGGAACAATCTCAAACAAAATACTCCGACCACATGAAATTTTTTATTGATACAGCTAATCTCGACGAAATCAAGGAAGCACAGGACTTAGGTGTGCTGGACGGTGTGACCACCAATCCTTCTCTCATGGCAAAAGAGGGCATCACCGGTGAGGCAAACATATTGGCTCATTACAAGGAGATTTGCAGCATTGTGGATGACAATGTGAGTGCTGAGGTGATTTCCACTGATTTCGAAAAAATGGTCTCAGAGGGGAGGGAGTTAGCAAAAATTGACGATAAGATCGTGGTAAAAATACCGATGATCAAGGACGGAGTGAAGGCCATTTCGGCACTTACCGCCGAGGGTATCAGAACCAACTGCACACTGATCTTCAATGCCGGACAAGGCATATTGGCGGCCAAAGCCGGAGCGAGCTACGTTTCGCCATTTCTTGGAAGATTGGATGACATTGGATCTGATGGACTGCTACTCATCGAGCAGCTAGTGCAGATATATGACAATTATGGTTTCGAGACTGAAATATTGGCTGCTTCCATTCGTCACAATATGCACCTCATCCAGTGCGCAGAGGCTGGAGCCGACGTGGCTACCTGTCCATTGAAAGTCATCATTGGTTTGCTCTACCATCCGCAGACAGATATTGGGTTGGAAAAATTCCTTGCTGATTACAAGAAAGGAAACGGTTGATGTACATTATTAAGGTCAAAGGCAAAGCGAAAATTCCGGACTACATACAGTTCAGGGATGACGATTTTGTGCTGGTGGCCTATTTTAGAGCAGATCGTCCATTGAAGAATCTGGAGAAGTACGGGTTGGACAATAAGGAAGCTGAGCTAGGCACATTAATAGAGACTCTTCCATTTGGTAAATTGCAAAAACTAGAAATTTGAAATGAGCATTTCCCAAAATCCAATCATCAACGTACAAAATGCGACCATTTTTCAGGATCATTCGGCGGTGCTCAGCGACGTTTCTTTTCAGGTAGAAAAAGGGGAATTCGTATACTTAGTTGGAAGAACGGGTAGTGGAAAATCCTCGCTTCTAAAAACGTTTTATGCAGATCTTGAACTGAGACTTGGAGACATAGAAGTAGTCGGGCAAAACATACGAAAGATTAAACCTTCAGAAGTTCCTTACTTAAGGCGTCAACTAGGGATCATATTTCAGGATTTCGAATTGTTCTACGACCGTACTGTTGCCGAAAACTTAGCTTTTGTGATGAAGGCCACCGGCTGGAAAGACAAAGCGAAAATTAAAACCAGAATGGCCGAAGTGCTTATGCGCGTGGGACTCGGGGCGGTCTCTAATAAAATGCCACATCAACTCTCGGGTGGTGAGCAGCAGCGAGTGGTAGTGGCAAGGGCTCTGATCAACGAACCGAAAATTTTAATGGCCGATGAGCCCACTGGAAACCTAGATCCGGATGTGGCCGATGGTATTGTGAAGCTGTTTCATGAGATCAACCGAAGTGGTACTGCGGTGGTAATGGCTACCCACTACCATCAATTCATAGATAAGTTTCCGCAACGTGTGCTTAAATGTGAAAATGGAAAAATTCTAGACTCGAAGGTGGATCAATTCGAACTCTCCGTGGGGTATTAGGAGGAGTGATAAGCCTGCTCCTCGTCTGCTCCATTCCTCAAAATCTCAATTTGTTCGTTCAGGATCACTATTCTTAATCGCAGATTCTCCATCATCGCCTCAGCCACTTCGGGATCATTTACCTCAAAAAATGATTCACTTAGCTCAGCATAAGCAGCATCCATTTTCTCCAGATCAGTCAGCAGCTCAGCTGTCTGAGAATCTGTAGCGAGTGCTCGATACTCCATTTTCTTGAGGTTTATTTGCTGTGCGTAGTAGCCCTCCAGTGAGCTTACTTCTGCGACTTGCTGCACTTTTGGCGCATTTTGAAACTGCAAGACAGACAACACCAAGGTACAGGCAAAGAAAATAACCGCAGCTACTTTCCAGTACACTTCCCAATTGGTGCTCCTGGCATTCAACTTACCATTTAACCGATCCCACCCTTTTTCGGGATCCCTCGATTCATCGAAATTTGCTTTATTCTCAATGATGAATTTCTCAATGTTATCCATGATTCATCTGTGTTTTTAATATTGTTCTCAGTTTGTCCTTAGCTCTCTTGTACTGTGTCTTGGATGTGGATTCTGTAATTTCCAAAATTTCGGCGATTTCCTTATGATCATATCCTTCTATTAAGTACAAGGATAGGACTGTCCTAAACCCGTCAGGCAATTCCATAATTGCCTGTTTCACTCCTTCTACATCGTAAAGACTCTCAACCTCCACCTCCTCTACCCTTTCCAACTGCCCCTCGTCCTCCACCAACTCAAACCTAGACTCCTTTTTGGCCATTGTGATCGCCTTGTTGATCACTATCCGTTTCAGCCAAGACCCAAATGATGCTTCTCCCCTATAAAAAACCAATGACTGAAAAGCGTTCAAAAAAGATTCCTGAAGCACATCTTCAGCAAGCGCAGTATTCTTGGTGATACGAAGTGCAGTATTATACATTGCAGCACTGTATTTTTTGTATAACTCAAACTGCGCCTCCTGATCATTGATCATGGCACGCGCTATCAAGTCTGAATGAATATTGACCGCTCTGGCTTCCAAGTACCTTTGGTTAGTTGTTCTATTGACTTTTCAAAAAAAGAATAGTTGCACTCCCTCTAAAACTACTCAAAAAAAATGCAGATCGCTATTGATCATTTAAATTGCCCGCTGATTAAAAAACTGGCAAATTGTCCAAAGAACAGGATTTAGAATTATTTGAGCGGGTAAAGCAGGATGATCAAGGTGCCTACGAAATTCTCTTTCGAAAGTACTTCAGGGAGCTTTATCGGTTTGCCTATAACTATCTTCGAGATCAAGTGCCATCAGAAGAAATGGCTCAAGAAGTTTTTCTCTACATATGGGAAAAGAGAGACCAAATAGAAATTAAAACCACGCTGAAAACCTATTTGTACTCTGCCATAAAAAACAAATGCCTGAACTACATCAAATATGAAATTCCCCGAAATCAGGAGTTGGAGGAAACACATGTGGCATTGATGATCACCAGCCAGCCAGAAAGAGAAGAAGACTCGGATAAACTGAAAAGACATATATCCGCAGCAATAGATCAGCTACCCAACAAGTGCAAACAGATATTTGTTTTGAGTAGGAATGCAGGACTTACTTATGATGAAATAGCGGAGGAAATGGAGATTTCGGTGAAAACCGTCGAGAACCAAATGAGCATTGCTCTAAAGAAATTAAGGGAATCGCTGAAACCACTTTATGATTATTACCAAAATCAATAATATTTTAGAAGATTCCTTAGGGGAGTCCATCTATCAAGTTGACAAGTAGATACTGTGAGTGACCCAATCTTAGAAAAATATAACCTCCGCCGCTACAAAAACGAATCTTCCAATGATCCGATGATTGATTGGCTATTCGAAAATTCTGAGGCGGAAGCCCCAGAAACGGATGTAGATCTTGCTTGGAATACAATCCATTCAAAAATTTCTCCACCGCTTCGTAAAAGCTGGTATGCCTCCCCTCTTTTTAGAGTGGCAGCTAGTGTAGCCATAGTAGCTATAGCTGTTTTCGGAACACAGCAGTATTTGAATACAAATCCTCTTACTGAATTTGCAGCCACTTCTCAAGGTCAGCAGGTTGTATTTCCTGATGGATCGAAGAGTGTCCTTAATGAATTTGCTGTAGTCACTTACCCCGATAAGTTTGGTGATACACGAATGGTGGAATTTGAAGGTGAGGCTTACTTTGATATTATCAAAGACACCAAGCCTTTCATCATTAAAATGGACGGAATTGACGTCAGAGTACTTGGCACAGCCTTCAACCTGACCACAGCTGGTGATAATGTAGAGGTGCTGGTGGAGCGTGGATTGGTGGCATTTGAGAAGGGCGATAAGCAAGTAAAAGTGGCCAAAGGTCAACTTGGAATTTTTAATAAAGCCACGCTAGAAATCAAAGTCGACACCACTCCTCCGAACAATCTGATGAGCTGGAGAACCGGCAAATTCCAGTTCGAAGATGCCACACTCTCCGAAGTGACGGATGAGCTGGCTCGGTTCTATAATGTCAACTTCAAGGTGTCCTCTCATCTGGATAATTGTAGAGTAACTGCCAAATTTGACAATGCACCTCTTGCGGAAGTGCTGAAAGTGCTGGAGACTGTCCTGAACGCGTCTGTCTCCCAAGACAAAACCACTGTCAAAATCAAAGGCAAGGGTTGCCAATAAGGCTTAAATTTGCGCTTGATTTTAGTGAGAGCATTCTCCTAGTGTCAAGCAGCAATGGTCAAAAGAATTTTACTCACGTCTTTCGTTTTGTTCACGTACTGGCTGGCTTCAGCTCAGGGTGTATTAAACAAGCCCATTGACATTTCGCCGAACACCTACTCGGTATTCGAACTCCTTGACGCCCTGAATGCCCAGGACATTGATCTTGCCTACAGCAAAGACCTTATCCCAAATCAAAGAATATTGGTCGATCAGCCTCTCACCAAGGTGCCTGAAGTGCTGGAGCTACTGAAAAAGCAGGTCGGCATTCAATTCAAAATTTCCAATGATCGCATCCTACTAAGCTACAATCGAAAGAGCTTCACCATAAGTGGTACGATAAAAGATTCCGAATCGGGTGAATCGCTCATTGGGGCCGCTGTGATAGTAGGCAATACCTCCACTGGCACCATTTCGAATGCTTATGGTTTCTATTCATTGACACTACCGGAAGGCACGTATGAGTTGTCCTTTCGTTATCTGGGCTATGAACCTTTGACAAAGGAGATTAACCTCGTATCGAATACATTGGCTAATTCCAGTTTGAAGCTGATCCCGCAAAAATTGGATCAGGTGACGGTGAGTTCACGATCTCCACAAGACAACATTACTAACATGGTACCTGGGGTGATCCCTATAAGTTTTGGTGACGCATGGCCAATCCCTTACTTTCTGGGTGAGACGGATATTTTTCAGAACTCCCTGCTATTGCCGGGCATTCGCTCCATTGGCGAAGATGCCACTGGCCTTAATATCAGAGGAGGTGATATCGATCAAAATCTGATATTGCTTGATGAAGCGCCTATATACAATCCCAATCATTTCTATGGTTTGATATCTGTGTTCAATCCTGAGGTGATAAATAATGTGGATATTTTGAAGGGGTACATTCCGCCACAATATGGCGGCAGAGCATCATCAGTAATAAACATTCGTCAGCGCGATGGTAACAACAAGGAATTCAAAACGTCCGGAGGGATTGGTATAGTATCGGGCAGGCTGGCTATCGAAGGGCCTATTGTACCCGAAAAATCATCTTTCCTCATTTCCTATCGACGATCGCTATTAAACTTCTCTGTTGAGGATTTTCTCAACGCCTCATTGGACGAAAGTCGGTATCGGTTTCAGGATATAAATCTAAAACTGAACTGGTCTGTAAATCAGAATAACAAACTCTATCTATCAGGATATTTGGGGCAAGACAAAAACCGGGCGGGTTTTGATGCCATCAGAAAATGGGGAAATAAGTCGTTGAGTTTGAGATGGAATCACATTTTTAACCCTCGTCTTTTTTCAAACTTTAGCGCCATAGCTTCGGAATACACGTACCAAATTGCTGATCCTCAAGAAGTGGGCTCGTTCATCGGAAAGTCGAGCATTCGAGACATTTCCATCAAGTCAGACTTTGGGTTTATTGTAGACCCTAAAAACACTATCGACTTTGGCGTTCAATCTACCTATCACAAACTGAAGCCTGGGGAGAGAATCCCCTTTGACGAAAATGCCACCACAGATTCCACCTTTCTTGACAATGAAGATGCCCTGGAATCGGCTATATACCTATCTCATAAATCAGACCTCACATCAAACCTCTCGGTGCAGTACGGTGTGCGATTGTCCATGCTTCATAATTTTGGGCCGGGAGAATTTTATACCTATGAAGAAAATGAGGTGCCGAGCGACAACAGCATAACTGACACGCTCAGGTATGGCAAAAGAGAGATTTTCAATCGATCATATGGATGGGAACCTCGCATATCCTTGAATTACATGCTCAACGAACGCCAGTCAATCAAGGCATCTTATACCAGAAATTATCAATACATTCATCTGATTTCGAATACTGTGGCTCCTTCACCCACTGATATTTGGAAGCTTGCCGATCCCAATATTAGACCCACCATCGCGGATCATTTCTCCCTCGGGTTTTACCAGAACCTTGCGAACAATATGTGGGAATCGAGCATTGAGGTGTATTATAAGGAGATAAATAACGTGATCGATTTCAAGCCCGGCGCTGACCTGCTTTTCAATGCAAACATCGAAACGGAGCTACTGAATGGATTTGGAGAAAATTATGGAGTAGAATTTTACCTTAGGAAAAGGGTAGGCAAAACTAGGGGTTGGGTCAGCTATACATGGTCTAAGGCCGAGCAGCAGTTTTCAAATGCTTCCCCGGAGCTGACCATCAACGATGGCGCCTTTTTCCCTACTGACTATGATAAACGCCACGACCTTACCATCACGGGCATCCACACTATCACAGATAGATTGAGCGTATCTTCTACCTTCAACTACAGCTCGGGCAGACCAATAACCCTACCCGTAGGAAAATTCATATTTGATGGCAAACCCATTCCGCACTTTGAAAATCGAAACCAACAAAGACTTCCTAACTATCATAGGCTCGACCTATCTGTAAGACTTGACGGCAAATCATCGAAAAAATCAGGAGCTAATAGAAAAGTTGAAGATTATTGGGTCTTCACTGTATACAATGTATATGCTCAGGAAAACACCTATTCGTACTTCTTCGAACAATCGGAAAATGATCCGAATGTAATAATATCACGTCCCTATTCTATCTTCAGAACGGCGATCCCGGCGATCACTTACAATTTTAAATTTTGAAAAGGCTTTTCATCATATTGACCATTTTTCTTGCCTGCTGCTCCCAGGAGTCCGAATTTCTCATAGAAAATGAGGTGGTAGTGGAGGGATGGATCACTACCGAAGAGAAGCAGCATTCGGTGAAAATCTCCAGAACGGTGGGGTTTCAAGACACAAGACCCGAAGAGCCTATAGAAAATGCCATCGTCGTGATCCAGGATAATGTACTTCCTACGACCTATCCTCTCACCCATACGGAAGGTGGCCTGTATTTGTCAGAAAGTTTTTCCGGGACTATCGGCAGGCGATATACGCTCACTATCACGCTGGAAAATGGCGATATAATCACTTCCACCCCCGAACGACTCTCTCCGGTCCCACCCATTGACAACATTGATTTTGATTCCTTCACTGAGACTGACCCTGAAACAGGCGATGATGTGGAAGTATTTTTTCCTATCGTAACAACCACCGACGCATCTGATGAACCTAACTTTTACAGGTACAAGGGCTACCGAAATGGTGAACTATTGAACCTGCCTTCACAAATAGAAATTTTGAGTGACCGCTTTCTAAAAACAGGCCAGTTGGATCATTTCATACCTTCGTTTGAATATGAAATGGGTGATGATGTGCGGATCGAACTATTCTCCCTGAGTCCTGCCGCCTATGATTTTTTGGAGCTATTAAAATTGCAAATCACCTCGCTGGGTAGCTCCTCAGGTACAGCTCCGGCTACAATGATTGGTAACCTAAGCTACACTGATAAAAGTGACATAGTTCTGGGATTTTTCGGTGCTTCAGATGTGACATCAGGCACATCTACTGTTCAATAAATTTTTACACTTTTTTTTGGGGGGAGGACTATTGCGCATTGCCTTAGGGGTGCTATGAGCAAAAAGCTTATCATATTTCTTCTGACTGCCATCGCTGCTTTAGTGGGTCTGAGACTCGCTCGAAACAGAAAAAATGGCAGAAGAAACTTTTTTGATTCAGCTAATTACTCCTAAATCTCACTATCATGCTAGTACGCGAAAATAAAATCTCAAGAGGCCTGTCTAACTTACTTTCAAGAAAACAAGTTAGCCATTTCGAAACATCACCTGAGTTGTTCATTGAAAACCCAAGAGCAGTAAATGCTTATTTCAATTCTTTCAGCGAAGCTCAGCTTGCCGAAATAGCCAGCCACTAATTACCGTCAAGTAAGTCTGCCGCTTTCTTTCCGAATCTGCTTTCATATTGCTTGTTGAAAGTAGTCACGTTCTTGATCCCCACGCTTCGAGCTAGTTCCGACGAACTTCTGACCATATTCTTTCTGATCAAATAATTGGCATACTGCATACGCACATCTGTGATGTACTCGTAGGGTGTTTTGCCAGTTACCTTCTTTATCAAACGATACACTTGTCGTTCGCTCGCCGCTATCGCATCCCCAAGCTGGAGCACGCTGAGGTTGGTATCTTCGATATTTTCTCTGATAAATGATTCGAGTTTCTTCAAAATTTCGATCCCGACAGGTTCCAGGTTTTGTCGACTAGCAACTGCCCTGAAATCACTTTCTGATGATTTATTGGCCAGTAGATTAGAAATGCGCAAGGTCAGCTCGCGTTTATCAAATGGCTTTTGCAAGTAATTATTTATCCCCTGAATCAATGCCTTCTCTCGATCGGCATCAGTAATCCTTGCCGAGACTATAAGCAGAGGAATTTTTGACATCTCCTCATTGGATTGAATAGCCTCTATCAGCTCAAATCCATCCATCCAAGGCATCATCAGGTCAGTAATAATCGCATCTATTTCCTGCGCACCCAGCACATCAAGGGCCTCCAGCCCATGAGATGCTTCCTGCACGTTATACTCCTCCTCCAGGATTTGTCTGATATAAAAACGGATTTCCGGATGATCATCTACGATCAGAATTCTTGGCTTGACATTTTCCGCATCCATATCTAGTGATGCACTCGTTTGCTTTTCCAGTCCCTTACTCACCTCCTGCTGAGACTGAATGTAATCCGAAACAG
>CAYORY010000007.1:0-28902 GCA_964406435.1 uncultured Roseivirgaceae bacterium
GGAATCATGAACATTCGCTAGTGCTGAATCAGCAGTTTGAATTCTTTGGTTTCGTTTGGTTTAATTAGTTTCACCACCACTAGGCCAGAAGGTATCGAAGCAGTGGGTACTTCCACGGAAGTTCCTTGAAGATTCTCCATTCTGCATATTTCCTTTCCTTCCGTATTAAATATCACGATTGATGCTTTATCTAGTGATTCATCTTGAAGGGTGAAAGATGCGTCTGCTGGATTGGGGTAGACTTCATCAATTCGATTTTGAGTTGCGAGAACACTCTGTGAACCATATGACCTAGAACTTGAGGTTTGATTAATTTCTACCCCCCATGTTGTACTCGTAATACCATCAGCTGCAATAACTTCAAGAATTATATAACCGGCAGAAATATCAACGGTAGAAACTTCGGATACTAGTTGAGCTCCGTCATTAAACAAACCAGCCCCCTTAGCCAATTCGAAATTAATGATACCGCTACTTAGAATCACAGTGCTAGGAATATCAATCGTTGCCTTTCCGTAAATATTATGACCATGAAACGCTTGATTGGAGGTGTTGGTCTTAATGATGTTGGAGGCCTCATAAGTATTAGAAGATATGGATAGTGAGATATCTCCAATTTCGGCAGCAACTGAAGTGTTTTCCCAAATGAATATATGAACTCTAGGATAATTGTAGGGGTCAGCTCTTGAAGTGACAATATCTAAATATCCATCACCATTCAGATCAAGCCACTTTTTATGAATGAAGGGAGTCTGAAACCCGCTAGTACCACCTGTACCGGGATAGCTCGATATTTGTCCATCTGTGAAAACTCCGTTCTCATTTGACAAAAATTGAGCAGACGATCCGCTAGTTGAATTGATAATATCAAGGTCATGATCACCCGTGAAGTCTGTTACGTGATAAGTTATCGTACCTACAAAATCATTGTAATAGATATTTGAGAATGTGTAATTCAATCCATCACCTGTATTTCTGGCAAGATTAATTCCGTTACTCGTTGATCCTAGGGGGCCTCTATATAGAATATCTAAATCTGCATCTTTATCATAATCATAAACCCAAGTGAGTGAATAATGTGTTAATGAGGAAGCATACTCAGGTTTCCAATACTGCGAGGTGGAAAAGTTGCCATTTCCAAGATTCTCAATTCTTTCATTACCATATAAATCCAAGTCCCCGTCATTATCAAGATCGTATAAGGCTGGAAAATAATCTGAATGAATGTTCTCGGTAAACCAAGTAAGACCATTATCAGGAGTTGAAACAAGCTTAGTGCCTACTCCACCATTTTCAAGAACAATAAGGTCATTAATGCCATCATTTTGATAATCCAATTGAGCTACTGAGAATCCTGAGGTGATCACTTCAGGTAGCGAATAGGAATTTATTCCTAATTTCTTTCTCCATGTAATTTGATTTTGGTCAGCATAGACTAAGTCCACTAAGCCATCATTGTCAATGTCAATTTGATATTTAAAGTTTATTGGAAATGTGGCAGTGGTAGGGGTTATGTCAAATTCGAAATCACCGAGATTCTTATACCAAACTTCCTGAACTAAATCTAATAAATCAGGTAAACCATCTTCATCCACATCAAAAAATTCCCAGTCAAATAAATTAGATAAGTTTTCTGTAAACGAAGCTGGAATTGGGTGTTTGCAAAATTCTGCTGGAGAGACATATGAAGACCCAACACTTACTTCATAATGCCATTGCCAACCATCTTTAATTAGTATTTCGTTGTTAATGTCAGATAGCCCGTTCGGTATTACAACTCTTATTTGCTCGCCGCTTTCATAATTCGAATTAGGAGTAAATTCTAGAATGGTTCCGATGATAATCCAAGAGCCAGAAATGCGACCGGATTTCGAACCAGTTACACTTATATAATCTAAGCTTGAATTTGATGCTAAGAACCGATTTGGGAAATTAATCGTAACAGTTTCATTCCCCGAAATGAATCCAAATGGTTGTGGATTAATTTCAGGTCTAAATTGTACATTACCAGTAATATTGGAATTAACAACTCCACAGTCATGTATCGTAGAAATATCAAATGTTGTAAGTCCTTCAAGAATGTTATTCAATTCAACGCTGTATGCTCCGTTTTCAAAGGTTGCATCAATTGGACTATAAGTACTTCCATTGACACTCAGTTCAAAATTGAGACCAGAAATTTGACTTTGCCAGGACAAAAAGACAGTACCGCGGTAGAGATTATGAAAAGTTAAATTTCCTATTTGCGGAATTGTAGAAAAAGAAAACTCTTCTGACCATTCACTTGCAAGACCTGTTGCGTTTTCCCCGATCACTCTAAAATAATACGTTGTATCATCGGTCAAGTCTTCAAAAGTGGCGGAGTTGGTATTGGATGTAAGCTGTATGGCATTTGACCAGTCTTTCTCATCAAGGCTAGCTTCTACATGAAATGTTTCTGCAGACCCACTCCAAGTAAGAGTAACGTCATCAGCATCACAGGTGATGTTTGTAATGACCGGGACATCCGGCAAGGTTAAAACAGAAAAGAAATAGGATTTTTCTCCATTGGCATTGGTTGCACTAAGGACAACATCATAATTAGTATTCGGATTGAGACTTTGCAAGGAGTAAGGTGATGAAATACCTGTAGTGGAATGATTTCCCGGTTCAGCATTTATGTTAACTGAAGTTTCATTAAATACCGTCCAAGACACATCAAACTGACCGTCCGTGATATTAGTCACATTAACAGCGATGAACCGAGGATTGATTGTAGCAAAGAAGTATCCGTCAGTTGCATCCGTAAAATTGACATTGAACCCTATTGTACCATTATGGATAAGTTTTAGTGATTGTCCGATTGTATATGACTTGTCTTCAAAAGCATTTTTGGTTGTAGCATTTGGAAGGTGCTCCACAGTTTGACACATTACGGATACTGCACCTACAACCAGTAAAAAAAATGATAGAAATCTCCTCATGATTTGCATAGTTTAGTTGGAGATTATTGTTTCTCTAATTCAATGATTCTTTCATTCAAATTCTTAATCTGTTTATTTTGATTAATCAAATGAAGGGTTAGTTCTTCTATCTTCTGAAGAAGAAGGGAGTTCATCTCACCAAGCATGACACCATTTTCTTCTACTTCTTTTGCTGATGGAATTTCAGGAAGATGCGAATTTTCTTTGATGTATGATTCTATGTACTCTAATGATTTTAAATCATAATCATTATTAAAAACGAAATCGGGCCATTGATTGCTTGGCGCAACATTAACTTCATGTGTGTAAATATTGTCAAACCGAGCTGTAATCCATTGCATATTGGCCGTAGAGATCAGTGCACCCCATCCGTCTTCTGGGTTGTAGTGCGCTATTGCTCCTCCGTCATTACCAGTGAAGTGTTGATTAAATCCGTTATTCGTGTCCCAAGAAACATTCCTATCGTAATAGAGCATACCTTCAATCGGAGTTGGTGGTACTTCCTCATTGCCAAATATTATGTAATCATTGAATGTAGGAGTGCCTGTGTACGTATGATCAGCAGAGAAGTCAAAAGTGGAGCCGATCGTGCTGGCATCTCTGTAGAAAAGTTGTCCGGTAGAGTTCGCAACAACAATATTGCTATAAGTGTTGTTTGGTTGCAATCCATCTGACCCTGAAGTTACTATTGGGATGGTTACATTTCCATTGAAGGTAAGATCATTTGTGCTAAAATCTCCCAAGATAAGAGGATCGCTTGTTGATGTATTTTCTACATAAAGTTTGTTTGAGCCGGTCTCATTGTAGCCTGCATTTTTGCCCAGAAAGACATTGTTATCCCCTGAGGCATTTCTTCCAGCATTATACCCAATCATTACATTGTATTCTCCATCTGTTAAGACATACCCGGCATCTCTACCAATTGATACATTACCTAGGGCCGATGTTGAATTGTATCCCGAACCACTTCCGACATATACATTGCTATAGCCTGTCGTAATTTGATATGCCGCGTTTGAGCCAATAATTGCATTGTAACCACCTGACGATATATTATATCCAGCTCTTGCACCAAGAATTGAATTAGATGGCCCAGTCGTTAGTTCGTATCCTGCCATGTACCCAATAATTGCATTGTTTGAGTTTGATTGATTGCTTCCATGTGAAAAACCTGCAGCCAGTCTTCCGATAAATACATTCTGTGAACCGCTCATCCTATACCCGGCTCTTGCTCCTACAAAAACATTGTTATCCGTACTAGTTAGATACCTACCCGCTTCCCAACCAATGAAAGTATTATAGTCTGCATTGTCCGTGGTACTTTGTCCTGCGCTCTTACCAGAAAAGACACTTTTGTCTCCATCTCTGGAATCATTATTGCCAGAATAACTTGCAGTTTCTTGAGAATAAATTGGTTTAAAGGCTATTAGTGAAATAGCTACAAGTAGGAATTTTGATTTCATGACTTTTTGATTTTAAAGCCATCAAGATAGAAATCGAATTCCGTGAAACCGGTTGTTTTTTCTGAACATCACCTTTTTTCTTCTAAACAGATGGATATTCTTTCTAACCGATTATATTAGAGCGTTTTACTTTTGAAAAGAGCAAGATGTGTTCTGGAGAGTGGGATTTTTTTTTGGTCTACAAGTAACACTGATTCAAATGGGTCGTAACTCAATATTCGATTGAGATTCACAAGCCATGACCTATGGGTTCGAAGAAATTGATTGGGATCAAGCAAGGTTTGAAAATGAGATAAAGGTTTAGAGGCGATGTGCACTACATCATTAAGTAAATGAAACTCGCAGTAACTACCTGACGCTCGGCAGCACAGGAGATTTTCTGGAGAAATCCAATGAATACGACCGTCCTCGCACCTTATTCTAAGTTTTTGGTATTTTCTTGATCCACCATTGATCTTATGGCTCAGTTGATCAACCTGAGCTTTAAGGCTGTTTATAGTTGCTAAGAGTTGATCTAATTTTATATCGGAGTTCTCTCTAGAAGTCTCCATCAATTCCAATTTTGGTTCTAGCTGCAATGAGCCTCCTAGGAGTAGTCTAGACTCTTTCATACACTTGGTGATTAGATAATCAAGATAGTATCTTGTTACCAATAACGCAACCTATTAGCTGTTATCGTAAGGTTATGAAATTGGTAGAGAAATGAATAACCCTTTTTTTGAAGTCTATATTCCTCAGCCTAGCATTTCAACAATACATTCCAAGAAAAATCGCTATTTCTTATGCCAAAGCCACAAGTCACTATATCGTGTTCTTTGGGTCCAGTAAAAGGACACGCTCATTTTAGAATTACCCTTTTAAGCATCGTGCCAGAAGGGGTGTTTATTTTAAGGAAATATATTCCTGCATCCAAGTTGAGATGAATTTTGGTTTCAGTTAACCTTGATTCTTGTATCACCAATTTCCCGGAAATATCCAGCACAGAAACATCTTCAATGAGCTCAGGTGAACTGAAATATATATCACCGCTTGAAGGATTAGGATAGACCTCAAATTCACCTTCGCTCAATCCCAACGTCAGGCCTTTGACCTCATAGCTCAATGTTTCAACTATTGAGCATCCGGCACTATTCGCTCCTTCAAGTCTTATATCATATGCTCCCGGAGCATCGAAAAATAGAATTGGATTAAGAGCCGTTTCTACAAGCTGGTCATCCACATACCACTTCGCTTGGGTAATTCCCTCTGCAGAAAATTGTGCCGTGGATGATTGCGCCAAATCCAGAAGGGGAGGCTCTGCAACGATGGTCGTCTCAAATCCAATAACATCAATGGAAACCATCTTAGCTGAGCTTGGCAGTACATTGTCCAAACCGACCACAAAGATTGTGAGGCTGGTAGTTGGGTTTTCAATTAAGAGTTGCTTCCCCTTATGTATCTGTTGCGTCAGGTTTTGATCGCTATAAAAGCCGAAATAGGTGCCGTTTTTTGGTCGGATAATTAACCTCTCGCCTTCACAAGCCTGAACATCGGTTATTGATGGAATCGCGGAAGGAGTGAGTACTATATTTTCGGTCAGTGAGGTCGTACATTCTTCACTATTGATCTCCAAATCCAAAGTAAAATCCGATGAAACAACCTGCGTGAATTCCATTTCTGTACTGACAATATCCCCATTTATACGCCATTCATAGTCGTTTGCATTGCTTCCGGTAAACCGAAACAAGGCGGAGGTAACATTACTGAGCGTATCGGGAAAGATTTCATAAGAAGCCAAAATTGGGTCAACAGAAATCATGACTTGTTGCTGCAGACTTTCAAAATCGTTCACACGGTTGGCTACTCTGATTGTCGAGTCTTGCTCAAATGGCCCAAGTGTTAGTTCAGTGCCCGTCAGGATGCGATTGCCCTGGCTATCAAAAATGGAATATTCGTCTGTTAGATGGGTAATCACAATTGTTTCCCCTCGACAAATACTTTGATCTGGAAGACTCGGTGGCTCGGGTCGTGTCGCCACCACAATGTGCTTAGAATAGGTGTCCTCACAGCCCAATTCACTCATCACGCTCAATGTCACCATATAGGTACCGGTTTCTTGATAGTTAATCGTTGGATGCTGAATCGTGGATTGCTGGCCATTCCCAAAGTCCCAAAACCAGCTTGTCGGCAGGTAACTCTCATCCTCAAAATGCACGAGATTGACGGTAGGATGGTCCAGGTATAAAGTATCGGTGGATGGCTCAAAAACTGCAATTTCTTCAAGAATCCTGATGTCTATTTTCGTCAGTCGAGCAGGATAACCTTGGTCCAAATTCTGAACATAAATAGTCGTGTCCTTCGTAATGTTGTCCACTTGTATTGAACTGCCATTGGCGATAAAGTTGGCTTTAAGAGGGTCTTCAAAAAAGTCAAAATTCTCTCCTTCAGGATCCAGTGTCACTTCACCACCTTCGCACGAAAAGAAGGTCTGAGAGACTTCCGGATTGCTATCAAATGTGAAATAAGTGTCACGTGCCGACATTAAATTGAAGCCAATATCTTCGATACTTTCAGCGGCTGATAGGACAAATCCGACCTTTATCTCGGTATTATTCGGGAAGCTCGGAAAGGTTGTTTTCACAATGCCGGCCACATCATTTCCTCCAGCCATTTCGCCAGCCACAGGGACGTTAGGTCCATTGAGAAAATTGAATTTCTCTGTATTTGAGAACGAGTTGCCTACATCCTGCACATGACCGTTGAAATCCTGCATGTTTAGCGACACATAATCGGATGATGTGGTTACCATGGCAAGTGCGCCCACAACTTCGCCCACTTCATCCGAGAAGATGAGGGCCTCATTGTCCGAATCCCACGACACGATGTTCGCGCCATTTGGCAAATTCTGATCAGAGAAAAAACCAACATGAAAGTCGTTCAGGCTTTCACCGGACTTGTTCACTATCCTATATTCAATCAAAATGAAGTCGTCGGATTCACCCGGAATCACCACTTGATCAACGAGGAAGTCGCTATCCCAAGTCCTGAACTCACTGTACGCATACGTGCCAATCGTAGAGTGCTTATAGAATTTTATGGGTTTGATCCGAAGGAAATCCCCATCATCAGCTTCTGGTATAAAAGCACTAGGTACATTATCATATAATCGACTTTCGCTATCTCCCAAAAGGAGGCCGTGGTATTCACCCAACGTGCTTCCATTTCTCGTGAATCCATCTCCTGCTGCGTAATTGTTCGTAAGACCAACATCGCCATTTCCGGCAAGAGTGAGCACCAGTTGCGGACTCATAGCATTGAGATAATCCGGAGAGGTGGTGAAGGAGAAATTCTGAAAATCCTGATACGTGCCATCTTCCATAAAGAACCGCAGATTGATTTCCGTTTCAGAAGGGGTGCTCTCATCCAACACCAACTGCACGTTTGCTCCACTCAATGACTGCATGGGTTGGAGAATGCCCGGCTCCAAAGGATCTGACAAAATGGTCACATAGGGCGAATCGGATTCAATCGAAATGACAGGCGCATTGACTTTCGACAAATAGTTGATGAGGTCGAATCGAAGTGTGACGGTATCTCCAAAAAACGCATACGCTCCGTACCCATTGTCAAAACTGACACTCTGAACACGAATAGATTTTGCGTTGGTTTCAGTCACCGCTCTTTCAGCGTTCAATCGGCCCTTGCCAAGGAGATACTGAAAGGGTTGGTTGTCGGCAAGGCCGTACACATCGTCCGAGGTGACACGGATTTGTTCCATGATCTGCTGGGCATTGTAATCGGGGAAAACTGACTTTACCAATCCGGCTACTCCAGCCACCATTGGAGAGGCATGAGAAGAGCCATTGTCCGAGCCATAGGTGTCGTCTTTTTGAGTAGAGAAAATGGAAACTCCTGGAGCCAATACATCTACATGATCGCCGTACGTACCACTAGACCATTTGGTATCGGAAAGGGTAGAGGCGGCTACCGAAAGCACATGCTCGTAGCTCGCAGGATAAAAATCAAGGTTTGCATTGGTGTTGCCTGCTGCAGCCACTATTACCATGTCTTTTTCCAAAACACAGTAATCAATGATGTCCTGATAAAATTGAACGTATCCATTGGTGTTTCCCCAAGAAAGATTCACAATGTCGTACCCATTGTCGGCGGCATAAAGCACGCCCTCCCAAACACCTGTGGATAGAACGGAAGCGGTTGTAAAACCTTTCAGAGGAACCAGGGTACAATTGTATCCGACACCAGCTATCCCGAGAGTATTGTTGGTATGAGCACCAGCAATACCACCCACATGGGTACCATGGTTTAGAGCTGAATTGACGTCCGTGTCAGCATTGGGGTTATTGTCCCCATCTGCAAAATCATACCCCGATACGTCATCGATGTAGCCGTTTTCATCATTGTCTACACCGTCTATTATTTCTTCAGCATTTTGGTAATATTTATTAACAAGGTCTGCATGATCCATATCCATACCCGTATCTACGATCCCGATCAGAATTTCAGGATCTCCGGTGGTAAAGTCCCATGCCTCAAACGCTTTAATAGTCTGCAAATAGTCCTGATTTCCAGTTGTCTGATTTGCAAATGGGTCATTGGGTGTGTGAAACAGCTGCTCGTAAAAGAGTACTTCCGCGTATTCTACTTTTTCGCTCTTTAGCAGTTCATTGCACATCACAACAGGGTCCTGTCCGTTGCTCAAATTCATATAATACACGCCATCTAAAATGGAAGAGCCACGTTGATTTGCGTTTGGCTTTTTGACGGGAACGAAAACTTCAGATAGGCGAGCAGATGACGGATTAATTGACTTTACACTAGAGGGAGTGAATCCTTTCTTGAATTTAACAGCGATCCGATGTTGAACATACTCCGTCTGACTGACCCCAGCCGGAAGCTTGTATGTTTTTGTTTGGCTTGCAAGCCAAATGGGGGTCAAACAAAATACGAGGAAAATGAATCGTGGCACTGTGTCCTTCTTTTTACAAAAATACGCAAGTTATTCAGTGAGATGGTGGGTGCTAGTCTTGAGGAAGTGCGAGCTAATAATTGCCCGATTCTAGTAGCTAAGAATCGTGCTAACAATAAAATTAGAGTGGAATGGAGAGATAATAAGACTTGTGTTTACGGACAAATACGAGGAATTCGATTGCCCAATCTATCGTATATTGAGCAGTCTTGTGGAACTCCACGAGGTTCGCCGGGATACAATAACCGCATAGCATACTTGTCCGTGTCCGAAAGCTCATTACTTCCTATGATTTCAAAATCACCGGTTGTAATTGCGTTTGGAATGGTGTAATGCATAATGGATTTCGGATCGTATATGCTGTTGTTGGTTTGTGAAAAGGCATAACGCTGGAATATGTTTATATCCACTTCTGCTTGATTCCAGCCTTGCGTACGAGCATAAAAATCATACACTTTTGGCTTATCCCAGGGAATTTGTGCAGGAGGGGATTGGTGTTCGTGTATCAAGCCGAGCGCATGGCCAAACTCATGCAGAATAACCCTTCTTATGAATGCCTCTGGCATACCTTGCCGAACCGAAGCAAGGAACATGGACGGACGATTGTTGAATTGTGTGATACGCTTGGAATCTTGGCCGATAAAGGAGGCATTTCGGTTGCTGTTGAATTGAATCCTGATGTCTGGCCAGTTGGTTGTTCGGCCTTCTCCGAATGTCGGATCGTTATATATTTCGATATTCAGTTTACCATTAGGAGTCGTCTGATTCCATTCTTCGATATACTGTGTCACCTTAGACTTTTGAAAGTTATCACCGTCCAGAAACTCGACAGTTAATCCTAATTCTCGGTAATGAAAATGCTGCCAAAGATTGGCCTTGAGTCCGGCGAATTTGGGAAGACCACTTTTCAAACTGTCCATACTTAATGTGAGACTATCTAGTTCGTCTAAAAGCTTAGTTGAATAAAGCTCAGTGCAGATGAAATCAGTCGGTCCAATTCCTAATCCGATCTCGAGGGAATCTGGCGGGTTCAGGGAACTAGATTCTGATGCCGACTTTTTCTTACAAGAGATAGCGAGAGATAGCGTCGCAAGTAGCAACAAAGTGGATTTTTTCATAGCCCAGGTTAAGTTTTAAAGCAGTTCTGAAAATTAGTGGATTTCAGTTGCAAATATGGTTATAACATCTAAATAGCCCTACCTGCTGCAGGCAGGCGATTAGCTAAAAAGCCGCCCCCAAATGGCAAAAACCTATTAAGTGATATAATATACGGAGCGTTAGGTTGAGTGAGCTTTAGTTATTCGACGATCTTCTTTAATAGTTTCTTGGCGGGTTTTATTCGTCAACCCAAAGTATAATCTTTAAATTTTCGTACTAGCAGAGCACTCTTTTGCATCAGGTCCCGATAGCTATCGGGAGAGTAGGGGAAGTGGGGATGCAAATGGGTGCGGGCAATGTATATCACAATTAATTCTTAAATATATTATACCGCCAATTGAAAAATACCTAAAAGTGGGTGTTTCAAATGTTACTGATAATCAGGAACTTCCATTCCTAATCAAACACAAACTACCATGAGAAGATTAAAACAATCATTTGCACTAATCTCATTAGTTCAAAACCATGACTACAAACAAACTTATGTTTAACATGAATCAGTGGTTTATATAGGCAATAATACAAATCAGGAATACCTATCTTCAATTTCTAATATAACCAATCAGAATTCTCAAAAAACTGAAATGAATCTAATCACTAGTCCAAAGAAGAAATGGAAGTCCGTCAACCTCACCGCTTCAAAGACGAAGTGGAAATGGTCTGATGATTCCATCACTCAAGTCTCATCGTCAACTGAACGACGATTCCCATCAGGATCAATTTTAATCACCCAACCTGAGAAAGTTTTTGATACCTTAAGCATGTCTTTCAAGCCTGGCTCTGTCTATCATTCCGGCCTAATTTTTAACCTGATTGACGTTGAAAACTTTATGGTGTTTGTTGTAAATAAACTGTCTGCTAGCTACAGAGGTTATCAAATTGAAATAGGTGAATTCGTAGAGGGGAAATTTTTATCAAAATGTAAGGAAAAATATCAAAACAGGCTGGGTGACAACTGTACCATAACGATCGCCAACGGAATTCATGGTCTCTCCATGAAACTAAACAACAATGAAATATTTACTTGGCATGACGTCAAAATAGAAAACCGATACAAGCTTGGCTTGTATACGCAACAAAATGATGACGCACTATTTTCAGAATTAATTCCGGGAGTAAATACTATTCCAGTAGGTGTAACTACCCCTGAAAGCATTCCTACGGAGGTTGTAGAATCGAGTATGCATAAGAAACTCAAACTTAAAGATACACCCAGTTCACAAGGAGTAGTATTCCAGGTTTTTCAGGCATTGGATACAGATCTTAACGAATCAATACTTCAATTAGTTTATCCACCGAAGGAAATATCACAGACTCCCATTGGACTACCGGAACATCAAATTACAATAGGTACGCATGGAGTTAAAAATGCAGAGTTTGAAACAGTTGAAGGCATGGCCACTGATTCCGAAAACAATGTTTACGTAGTAGACAGAGGTAATCAGAGAATTCAAGTATTTGATACTGAAGGGAATTTTGTGAAAATAATAGGTGGGAACGATCCACTAAAGTTACCGATTGATGTGGTTATTAGAGACGATAATAGTATAGCTGTGTTGGACAAGGAACACAAAGCGGTTATCATTTTTGATCAGGAAGGAAGAATACTTAATAAATATGACCTGCCTGCAACTTCAAATGTCATCAAAATGGCAAAAAATCCAGACGGAACCCTGTTGGTTGCGGACACTAATAGTCAGATATTTCAAATGGGTATAGATGGAAAACTAATAGCTACATGGGGAAGCCTAGGGTCTGGGAAGAATCAGTTCAATAGAATCAAAGGGATTTCTGTGGATCATGGAAACGACATAATTGCAGTGGCTGAAGATCTGAACAAACGAGTACAACTACTAAATTCTGACGGAACACACCTGAAAACAATAGGGGGAAATACCATCAATATTGAATATCCAAATCAGCTAGAAGTAGATAAAGACGGCAATATCTATTTGGGTACAGGATTTAACCGGAATGAAATAATCGTTTTGAACGATGAGGGTGTGGGACAATCGAAATGGAGCGAACCATCCATGACCCCCGGCATGGGAACCATAACAACAGATGATGAAGGTCATCTATATGTTGCAGCTTATAAACAAAATAAGATAATTCGATATACTAAGAACAATGCATTGGATGCTGATTGGCAAATTAACAACCTGCCAGCCGGGTTTATGCCTACAGCCATTTGCATGGATAAGGGGAGTAAGATGCTTTGGGGGATTCACAACTATTCTAAGTTGTTTTCAATAAATCTAGCGTCTGATTCTAGGGATTACTTTGAAAAAAATCCGAGAATGAGTCTAACGGGGAACTCATCTATTTCCGTGAATACTGATGGTGAAGTGCTTATTGTAAATCCAGATAGCCGGTTTAGTCAAATTCAGAGGTACGATGGTTCAGGTAAATATCTTGGTAATATTGGAATGGAGTTTCCCTTCGGAAATGGCTATTTCAGACTTGCAACCGCATATCTCACTTATAAGAATTGGATCTTAGTCCATGATAGGGATGACTTCTATTGCTTCGATCAGGATTTGACTTACAAGGGGAGGCTCGGAGAGCATATTCCTATATTAGGTGCTGTAACATCTCCCGATGCTTTTTCGGCTACCCCAGATGGAGGATATCTCGTCAATAAAGATTACAAATTATTTAAATATGATAACAATGGGCAAATAGTTGAGAAATTTGGAAACTGGTCTACTCCATCAGACAACATCAGGGGATATTATAAATACCCTAGCTATGATAAAGACGGAAATCTTTATGCGTTAGTCGATACTCATATAATCAAGTTGGATAAAAATGGATTTGAAGACAAAGTATGGAGAGAAGCTGTTAACAAAATACAGGTAGGCAGTACCCTGCAATATAGATTCACTGAATTGTCTCTTCTATGTTCGGATAATAAAGATTTCATCTATGCAGTTGCGAAAAATGGAAGTCATCAATGGGAAATTTTAAAAATCAGTTCGGATGGCAGTGCAATAGTACCAATAGATTTAAATATCACAATACCCATTGCTTCATTAATAATGATGCGAATAGATACGGGTGGGAATGTGTATTTATGCACCCAATCCGGAAGCACGTTCCAATTCTATAAATTCGACTCAAGTTTAAAGCAGGACACTATCTGGAACAATAAGATATCCGCATTAATTGCAAACTACCTAGCAAAAAGCATTTCTGTTAGAGATGTTAAGCTTGAATCAAATAACCATCTTTCTCTTTTTGTTTACGATGCAAAATCGCAAAACCACCTATTAACCCGTATCTCTCCCGAGGGAACAGAAGTTAGTAAGATTGGTGGAAGACAAACCTTCTTTTCTAATGGAAAAATGCGCACGCGAGCAGACCAAAAAGGAGGTATTTGGGTTTTGGATTTATTGTTTGACAGTTTTGGACATCATAACAGATTACTGCATTTTTCTAAAAACAATTGGAAAGAGCCTGACTTGATTCTTGATGAAAGCAATATGGGGGCAATTCTTGGAGCAAAAAGACCGGAAGATTTTTTCTTTGTCCCATCAGCGAATTCATCAGGGAAGGCCGGGAAATTCTTACTGCCTGAAATGATCAGTGGGACTATACATTTGAACTGGTACAATAGTTCAAGCCCTTATAATGAAATAAGTGAAGTTCCAGGCATCAATTATTTCGTATCCCCATCAGAATTGACTTTTGACAATAAAGGAAACCTATGGGTAATAGACAAAGCAAGCAATATCAATGTTGTACATAAACTAAATGCCATAGATTATAAAAAATCCGCTTCATATGACCTTCCTCCGGGGATCGGATATCAACTATCAATGGGATACAATCAGGCTGTCCATGTCGTAGATTGTGATGCTCATAAAATCTATGTCCTGGATGAATCTAAAAAAAGTTGGAGCACAAAATTCGATTCGATAATCAGCCTAGGTCAACCATCCGGATTGGCATTTAGTAGTGATCAACTATTCATAGCACTTCCTAATAAGAAAATAGTTTCCAAAATTAACTTGAGCAATGGGAATCAAGTTGATAAACTGAGTGGTAAATCTCCTTTTGGTGATCTGATGGATATAGTGATAGCTCAATCAGATAGATTGTTTGTGACTGACTCTTCAGCAAATTCCATCATGTGCCTTCAAGCCAATGGTGCCATTTCTTGGGAAATGGCTTATGAAAAAGACTTGCTGCAAGTTGATCATAGTGAAACACATGGGTTAGTCGCTCTGTTTAAGAAAGGCAATCGGGAAATCGAGGTTTCCCTAATATCCACTGACGATGGAACTCCCCAGCAATCGTTTATCATTGAAGAAAAGTATAAAGAAGCCAAATGCATCTCATATTCACGCACCGGTGAATTTGTGGTTGGAGGTCTTGGGTTTGTTACAAGTTTTGGAATCAATAAAACAACTAACAAATTGGACGTCATATGGGAATTTGAACGATACAGCACCCTTGTTTTCCCTAATAAAATTGCAACCCACCGGGTAAGATTTGTTAATGACATGGCGGTAGACAAGGACGGTTTTATCTATTTCACGGAGAATGATGGAAATGGTACAATAATATTGAGTGAATCAGGAAAATACCTCACACATTTCGGAAACTGGGCTTCAGAAATCGAGCAAACCAAACTTCCGATGCACATCGCAATATCAAAAACTGGGACGATCTATTTAAATGAAGAAAATCATCAGTTTAAAAAATATAGCGCCTGGACAGGACAACCTATTCCAGAATCCTCGCACAAACAGGAGATCACTATCATTGACAATCGCCCAAGATATCTGCTCACTGAATTTAAGCAAATTGTTGAAAGGTCCGAATTGGCAAGAGATTACTATGAATCAATAAATGACAAGTATAAAAATTTAGCCATCTCCGAGGTAACGGCAAGCATGTTGTTAGAGGTCGAAAATAAGCATCGGGCGGCTTTCAATGAATGGAAAGAAACAGAGGAAGTATTGGAAGAAGCAAAAGAGCAATTAAGCTTCCTTGGTCTAGATTATCTGACCGAGGAGAGTTTCTTGATTGAGCAGCTCGAGAAAATGATTCAAAAGGAAGAGCGCAAATTAAACGACATCAAATTTCGTATTAGTGAAACAGGTACCTCCCTTGAGCTTCGGACGTATTCACAGACTGCAGAAGGTTATGTTGATCAATTCGGCATTCATCTTTACGATTATATGTCAGAATTACAAAAGGGAACAGATGATGGAAAGGATAGGTGGTTGATAATTCCTGTTGGTGATATACCTGGGAATGAGATTTCAGAGTTCGTTTATTTTATAAGGCACCCTAAGTTTTCAGGCGAGAAAATTCACCCTCCTTCCATACTTTTTGAAGAACAATACAACCTCGTGACCTCTTGGAAAGGAGCGGGGCTTGGCGAATTTGCCAATGCAATAAATCTTACCCCTGGTGAATCAAAAGAACTGGTAATAACTACTGAAAAAAAGATTGCATGGGAAGAGTCAAGTCTGTCAAAAAAGAGCACCGCAAGGAGTAATACAAGGGAGACAGAAAGTTCTAGTAATAAGAAAGACGATTTTCAATCCTCTTTGAAAAGCACTCTTGAGAATAAGAGCGTAGTGAACAATACAAGCTCCGCTGATAACACAACTGATTCCTCCTCTTCTATGGGAGGAGGGTTTACGTTTAAACTACCACTTGATATATTTTCATTTGGTGCTGGAGCATCTGGAAAGTCTTCCAATGCCTCAAAAAGAAATACCAAAACGAACAAATCCTCAACGTTAAGTGACGTCAGTAAAAACGTAAAAGATGTTATTCGAAATACAAGTCAGAATATTTCAGATCGCAATAAGCTGAGTTTTTCAAATTTGTCTGAACAAGAGTCAGAAGAGCAAAGAAAAACTACTGCCGAAGAAATTGAAACAAGTACAAGAAAGATAAAAATTGAAAACATCAATGAAGGAAAAACGGTTAACTACCTCTTTTTTCAAGTTACTAATCGCTATTCAACCAATCTACATCTTGAAAATGTTAGGCTAAATATTTCCACGGGAGTTGAATTAATCAGGAATACGGGAATCACATTTGATCGTCAATTGCCATTGCTAAATTTTGATGAACTTCTTTTTGATAAGGGTATTTATACTGTCCCTGAAAGAGAAAAGATTGTACTGGCTGTTGGAATTGCTGTCTTGAGACGATATGTTCACCATCCAGATATATCAGATAATATGCCGAGAATTTTAAGAATTGAAGAACACACATTAAGTGCTTCTCCTTTTGATATGTCGGGCATTAAAAGGTTGATTCATCAAAGTTTATATCCACCTGAAACAGAGGAAGATATAAGAATATTTCACAAGGAAGTGCTCGCCTTTTCAAAATTGGACATGGTGATCCAATCAATTGATATGGGAAAACAAGAAATGGCAACAGTTAATTCTGGACAATTCTATGTAGATACGCAGGTCGGAATGAATAAAGCCACTGAACAATACCTTGAAGACAGAAGAGCGATTGAAACTGAATTGCATCAGGCAAAGCTAGAGGAGACAGTAGCCAGAACTGGAGCGGGGGTATTTTATCGTGAATTACCCAAGGGCGTTACACATCTTTCACTTGACAAAGAATAAATATGGATACCAGCAACGAACTCTTAGATAATAGTCAATTGGGGGAGCGAATGCAAGTCAATGATCCGGACAGTGTTCGGCCATTTTACTTGAACCAAACGGTAGTGATGGATGTGGACCTTTCCGAAGATCTGCGGAAATTCATCCCTCAATCCCAACCTCAAATGGTAGACAGTACTGGAACTCCAGATGCATGGACTGAGTTGGAACCAAAAAGACTGGAACCGCTTCGACCCGGATTCTTCGCCGCTGAATTGAGAAAGGTAGCTACAGATGGGATGAAACGTTTTTATCATATTCATGACAATACGCCACCAACTGTACCAATAGTTTTCGTCTATGATGAAGATGGGAAAGAATTGGAATCTTTTGCAGAACAGAAGCGAATTACAGATCTATCAGTCGATAGTATGGGTACGGCCAGTATTTTGGACGGTTCAGCAAAAGAGATATCCATTTATAGTCCGGATCGTATCCTTGAATCCAGATTTAGGATACCTTTTGAACCGTCATCCTTTCTTCACACGCCTCCTTTTACATTTAAAATTGAGACTCCCCTAGACGATTCTTTTACTGGAAGCGGAAAAAAAAATACGTCCTGGCCAATTCAATTACAAGGTGCAATTTCTTTCTCCCCTTTCAGCAGTTACCTGCTTGAATTCCCTAATAATGGTAAAAAAGCCGGTGATCTGCGTGACTATGACTTGGGTGCTCCGTACCAAAATGGTGACTATGCCCTGATTCCTTCAACTGCGGAGATAGAGGACGAGTTTGGTGAACGTACCATGAGCAAGTTGAAGATTAACAATCAATTCACCCTTTCATTTTCTGTAATACCCGCGTTGAGAGAAGATTTTATAATTCCTGAAAATGGAGATATACAATGTACGCACAATCTTATTTCAAGTAAGGATTTTGGAGTTGGCCTGATTGTATGGAAGGATAGCGTCGGTAAGACCAAAAGTTTCTTCCGACTCAGTGTCCCTGGGGGTGGGAGTTATACGTCAAAGGATCAATTCAATGCTGATCAGGAATATAGAATTCAGGTGGTAAAAGGATTGACTTCTTATTCCTTATACATCACTGGAGGAAAATATAAGAATGAGGGAGTTCCTATTGACACAGGCTCTTGCGATTTTGTCAGCAAAGTTGAACCCTCAGATATTTACATTGGTGGAGACATGCCCGCTGCTACTCACTGGCAAAAGATAAGATTCGCAAAGCCAGGTGCCAATTTTGACACCCCTGAAGATATCCCTCATTTGCCCCATTACTTTTTCGCTGGCAAGGTAAGCGATATCCAAATCATCCCCTCGTCTTTGTCAAATACCGATTTGAAGATATTCACCCAGCCAAATCTGTCCAATTATCGGATGATTGAAATGAACGAAAACCGTGTTTGCACCGTCGAACACAAATTCAATAAGCTTATTGTGATGGATCATAGAGGTGTCCTCAAAAAGAATGTAGATATACCCGGATTAGCGCCAACTGATAGTGTTACAGCCATTAGCATGGACACGTCAGGAGCTGTCTATTTGGTAATCAACGAGTCCGGTCGGATTTTGAAGTACACCAATGAAGATAACTGGAATGAAGATTGGTTGGCCGTTCCAAAGGAAAAGATCACCCGATTGTTTGATATAAAAGCGCATGAATCTGGGTTTGTTTATCTCGCTTATACAGGTGCCAATCGCGGTATTATGGTATGTGATTCGGATGGTCAATTAATGTTTGACCTTAACGTGAAGGATGAATCCTTATCTTTTACTACGGAAATTGCCATTGCCTCGTCAGGGGAGATTTATACTGATCAGCATTACTGCTACAGACCAAGAATTGGTCATCACTTGACAGCAGACCTCAGGGGGAAAATATGGAAAATGACATGTGTCAAACTACTTACGGAGTTGAATTACGCAAGATCCAGATATAACAACCAGCAGAGGTTTTATGCAATGGCCAAGGAAAATTATAAGAATCAATTTGATGTTGATAGTAATGAAGTATCATCTTATAACCAAAGCGTACAAAGCTCATTGGAGATGGTGCAGGAGGAGGAAGGGAATTGGGAAAATTTCAAGGACTTTTTATTTGCCAATGGCATAAACACGCATGGTACGGAAAAGGAAATAAGCCAAAGAGTTGATGCCTATTACCGACGGCAGAAATTTTTACTTCAATACATGCAAAATTATCTGAGATCAATTGATAGCAAAACCGAAGTACGTACTTATGCGCGGCAGGATGGGCATTACATTGATCAATTCGGGATGAGTCTTGAGCAACACGTCAGGCGAATTTCTAATTATCCCGATGCTGAAATATTACCGGTTATCATTCTGCCGATTGATAATAATGATATGGAGTCAGGTCGAGTTTTAATTCTGACCAATCCGTCATACAGTGGTAAAAAAGTAAATCCAACCAGTTGTGTTTTCAAGGAGGAGTATAAAATGGATTTGTCTTGGCTTGGTATTTCATTAGGCGAATACAATCATTCTATTAATTTATTGCCAGGAGAATCTCGAGATATAAAAGCAACCACGAAGCGGACACAAACCTGGGAGACATCTTATAGCTCCAAGTCAAAAAGTGAACAAAAAAGGTCGGGGGAAAAAGAAAAAAAGGTGAAGAAGACAAATGATTTTGAGACCAAACTCCATGACGAGCTAGAGCATTCAAGAAATAGCATTGATGAGGTAACCACCAACAATAATTCAACGTCCAAATCGGAAATGAAACTTGATTTGAATTTTGGTATCCCCAAAATAGGTTTAGGATTCAATGCAGATTCAAATTCTGATATTACGAAGACCTTGAATCATAACAAGCACTATAAAAAAAGTTTGGATACAGTTTCAAAAAGAGTAAAAGATATTGTCAAAAAAACAAGTACTGAAATATCAGAACAAAACAAAGTCTCCTTTTCGGAAACGAACACCTCTGAAACGTCTACCACCAGAAAGGATAGTCAATCAATCACGGAAGAACACGTGGAAACAATTCGGGTGCATAATCCAAATATGGGCCGGACGGCTAACTATCATTTTTTCCAGATTCAAAACCAATATGGAACAGAGGTTCATGTGGAGAATGCCGAGTTCTATTTTGATACTGGGATTGAAATACTTTCAGGAACCGGCATTACCCTCCAATACAACTACTCACTGGATTCCTTCCCAAGGCTTGCTAGCGATCTGAATGCATTTAGCAAAAGCGACAAACGGAAAATCATCGATATCCTTACTGCATTCGTCTTGAGGCGATATGTCCGTGTTGGAGAAGAAGCGATGGAATCTAGCCCTCGGATTTTGAGGGCAGCAAAAAGGTTGGATAGAGGATTGGACGGTACCCAAATACGTCAATTGAGGGAAGCTATCGCTATGCCAATTGCTGAATGGCGTGATAATGAGGAAATCACAGGTCGCCTTAGAGAAATGTCCGACATGGTATTTAATGTCACTTCAACACTGGCCACAACTATGGACGAGTTTGCGGTCAATTCGGGACGCTTCTTTGCGGATTCCCAGGTAGGTGTTGGAGAAGCAGTGGAGGATTATCTCAGCAACCGCAGAAACATCGAAACAGCGACCAGGAAAGCTGAAGTAGAGAAAATAAGGGAACGTACAAAACAAGGTAAGTTCCTAGAAGAACTTCCAGATGGTCTCACTCATCTCAACTATGATAAGAAAGAGTAATCATGGTGGTCGAAGACGAAAATAGTAACAACTCGAACAAGGGAGGGATTGATCCACCAGATGAGTACGGGTTAGCCCAAGAGGACTTTTGGGCAGAGGATGAATCTGCTTTGGATTATGAAGATGACCAGAGTGCAATTGAAGATAGTCCATATGAATACCAAGAAAGTGACTGGAATGATGCTAATGTACAAGCCGAGGATACTTCGTCAGTTGAAAAAGCACTGAATGGCTATAATGCACTAAGTCAATCAAATGCAGACAACTATATAAATAGTGATCCAAGTCGGTTGATAAACGAGGAAAGAAAAATGCCGGATCTGGCAGCAAGCAAAGTTGAATTTGAAAACCATTGTGATATAAAGTACATTTCAGATGAAGCATATTATAATACCATAGTAGCCCTTGAAATTATCGAGGATTATAGTCAACATGATATTGATGTTAATCACATGTATCCCATTTTGGATAGACTTTTCCGGTTTTGTAAAATACATTTTGATGCTTCTCTCGTCGAAGGCCACAGTGGAGTTTGGAACGGAGAAATTTTGAAAGTAAACGCTCGTCTTTCTAATCACCCTTTAGGGATTGCTGCTGTACTAATTCATGAAGGTTTACATGCTGATTCTGATTTATCAAATGTAGGGAGTGTAGGACATCAAGAATATATTGCGGAAGAACTTACGGCAAGGGTGTTAGAAGCTAAATTTATTGATAAAATTCAGTCCTCTGTACAGCAATATTTAGGTAATAGAAAAATGCGTCGTGGAAATTCATATGAACTGTTAGTGAACGAATCTTTATTATCGCTACTAGGTGTAACACCGGACGCTAATTATTCAGCAATAAAAAGAATTTACGGAAAAAGAAAGCTTGAAGAAATTGACGGAAATGAAATTCTGGATACGTTTATAACGGCTGATACATACGCAAATAGTATAGACGCAGACTGGGTGATATTTGCTTATAAGCGTTTTGGAGGATTAAAACTTCGTAATGCTCTAACATTGAAATTATACCTGCAGGTCTTAATTAAGAAAACTGGTGAAAAAGTTGATTTGGTTATTGAAGACTTGTTGAAATTTATGAAAAACCCTGAATCAGGAGCTGCTATTTCAAAAGAATTCAAACCATCTCGATTGTTTGGTAAAGATCTTGTTCAGCAATTAACTCACAGAATCCAGAATCCGGAAATAAAAAAGTGGTTAAACAAATAGTCGAAATGCACACAATATGGTAGGGCGAAAATTGACAAAAAAGGAAAAGCATTTATAAATTCAACCGAGGTGAATTGATCCACCCAGAAGATGTATAAGCTATGAGAACTTCATCCGTTGAAAAGGCATTGAATAACAACAAGGCACTGGGCCAATCAAATGCAGACAACTATATAAATAGTGATCCAGATCGGTTGATAAATGAGGAAAAGCGATTCGCATCTACGAACCTAAAACCGCAAACACCGAGCGAGCCTCCTCATACGTCCACGTTACTAATTAGCGATTTAATCAATCGTCGCAAGGGTGTGACATACAAACCAACCGATAAGCCAACCGATTATTTAAATTTTCAAGTTAAAAATGTGTCGAAGATTCCAACTCCTTGGTTATCTCACCGATTAGGTATATTTCAATGCATCGGTTATAGTTCTCTCACAGAAGCTATGCCTACAGTAGGCGTGCTGCACGTGATTGGCAATACAACGGGTACTGCCAAATACTGGGCGAATTGGATGGCCACAAGCTCACCAAATTCCGCACATGGCGTTGTGGATGAAGCCTCATATGTCTTATCCCAACCATTTGACACTGGAGTTGTGGCTGCAGCAAATGCCAATATTAATAAAGTGGCGATACAATTTGAATTGACAGGAACAGGTAAGGAAGGTGATAAGTATTGGGAATCTTCCTTAGCACAAAGTAAATATCGGCAAACGGCTTTGTGCGTCGCAAATGGTCTTCGTCTAGCATTCGGAGATGCGTGGTTGTTGGCAATGCCGCCATTACAAAAAGCAATTTTCACAAAAGTAGGTGATGTGATCGTTCCAGGGTGGACTCAGCATCGGGAAGTACCACATGGAGATTACAAACAACTTCCTGATAAGAATAATCAAGCATACGGAAACCATGAGGATATTACGGAAAAGTTTCCATTTAGAATGTTCTTTAGCATTATGAGACAAACCTTAATTGAGAACATGGTTTTACATCCAAATATATTCTCAAATAAATATGGGGTTAAATTATTAAGTCCTCCAGGCAGGTGATGAGAGTATTGTTTGACGAATCGTTAATTTGATAAACTGGCATCAGTTGAGGGAGGTTAACAAATGAAGACAAACTAGCTATGGAAATTTCTTCTGTTGAAAAAGCACTGAATATGAGCAAGGCCTTTGTTCAATCAAATTCAGATAACTATATAAATAGTGAGCCAGATCGGTTGATAGACGAGGGGAGACGCTTGCCAACCTCTGATCATCCAAAGCCTGAACCTCCATCACAGGCTCAAGCTGAATTCAAATTAGACACCCAGAACTTCAATGGGACCTTGTCATCATCTGTACATTCTTTTTCAATAATGGAGTACATGGCTAGGGAAATAGCATATAACAGAGATCTTGACAAGGGTCATCGGTTCACATTAGGTACTGGAAACAAATATGAGTACAGAGTAATAGAAAAAAATGTTACTGAAAACACGGGTAGTTACACCAGTAATTTTCATCCTGGGAGAATACCAAATCCTGTTAAGCATGAAATAAATATCCCAAAAGAGGATAAATATAAGTATTGGGACATTGTAGCCTATATTGTTGAACCTACTAAAGGAATAGTTGCTGATCATTTTCTGTTGCTTTTTCGTGGGACGGCAAGCAAGAAAATGGTAGGAATGGATTTAGATGCCAAAGCTGTTGGTTTTAATGCTGCTTGGTTAGAAGGCTATTTAAAGTGGTTGGGTCATATATTAAAGAATCTACATGAACTGCACCCAAAAAAGAAAATTATAGTTTGCGGTCATAGTTTGGGAGGAGCTCTATCTCAGCATGCCATTTGTTATTGGCCATTGTACATTGACCAAGCAATTACATTCAACTCTCCAGCGATTAACAAGAGTTCAATTAATTATACTTTGAGCAATAATAGGAGTGGTGCTGGCTTTAGAAATAGCATTCATTTTATTATGCGCGGTGATATTGTTTCGAAAATTGGAGAGGGGCTCACTCCCGGATCGGTCTATATTCCGACTGAGGTTGAGGGTATCGATTTGAAGTATATTCAGTCTGCATTCGAAAAAATTGGCAAAGAACTCAGTATAGATCCTTATAGCGAACAAAATCTCATTCCAATTTTTGCTAATGCTGACTATGTCGAGAATGTATTTGGTCCTTCTGTATCAATAAAGAGAAGGGTTATTAAAAAAGTCGAGGCGAATGAAATATTAAAGACCAAGCCAAAATCTATTTTTCAATTAAAATGGTTACTAATGCTTGGTCATTTAGTGAATTTTTTTCACACAAAAAAAATGGTTAAGTCTACTACGAAGTGGGAACAGGTTCGTGTCTTTAATAATTCTGCGATTACTTTTCATGCAGATCCTTATATAGAGGAGCAGAGACGTGAATTTGGGATCGTAATTCGAAAAATAGTAGATCTTGATAGCCTATCTGAAGTGAATCTTGGAGATGTAAATGAAATCATTAAGGATATTCCATGGGAGAAAATAACAAGACTTGCTGTAGATCCTCGTTCGAAATAGTAAGAAATAGAAATTGTATGTTTTAAGTAGAATCCAAAAGCGTGCGCAAGCTCGTGGGCGGATAGGTGATTTTGCTGGCTTGATTTCTTTGTTTACTTTCTTCATCCAAGGAAGAAAGTAAATGCCTGCCAGGCATGAGGGCGTTCCGAATCTCCTAAGAACTCCAAAGCATTCAATTCACTCTGATCTGCTAGAGAATACGTGTACGAGGAAACACATGTGGTTCACAGGCGATCTGTAAGCCCTGAGATTCGCGTATATCAATCAAACCTGACCAATGTCCCGAATACCGCCAAATATCGCTTCAGCCAGCCTGGGAATCTCTTGTGTGTGCGGTAGGAGAAAAACTCTTCGCGCGTTGGCCAAAAAAGATAAATTAGTCGCTCGGGCAGTGGACAGGCCGTGTGCAAGCATTGCGGCGCAGGCCGAGCGGCTACTTAAAATAACGTCTATTATAACACAGCTGGCATGAGGTATCGTAGGCCACTTAGAAATTGTCAACAGATGCAGTTACATCAAAACTCCCGGCGACAGACGGTTAACATAATATGGTTATAACATCAAAATAGCACAATCAGCCTCAATAGCCTTTCAGACTATTTTGTGTTATAATATATATTATGTTAAGTATTAATTTGATGAATAGTCTCCTGCTTGGAATTTCTACACATCTTTAGATTATAGTCGATTGGTTTGTTCGTTCCCTTCAGTAATATCCTTTGCTTGAATATCGGTCAGTATCTGGCTTCTTAGATATGAGAACACTGCTCGCTTATCTGTGAGCGATATGATTTCCCAGATTCTCGCCAGTGGTTCCAGCGAACGATACTTCTGAGCATGTTGCACCACGCGCTCATCAAATTGATTAATGGTGATGGTTCCGGTCAATGCCTTGTCCTGGTATAGATCCAGCCTGTCGAGCACTTTGTCTGCAATTCCTCGCAACATGGCCGTCAGTTCCGGTTGCTTGATCACCATTCTATATTGCAGGGATTTAGGATCTAAATGTATTTTCTCGATTACCTGAAAATCCACTCTCAAGCGCTTCCATATAGCGTTTAATTCGTCTATGCTTGAGGCTTGCAAGGTGATCATTTGGCTGGTGCTGCTTTAGTCATCGCAAAAATAGAGAAATAGAAAAAGCCGGTGTATCCGGCTTTTACTAGTTCTTATTACGCTTTTTACTTATTCTTCGTCCCCGAGTGCGTTCAGCTCCTCCTCTACTTTATCGGCTTTCTTTTCCTCTCCCAAGTAGGCATACAAAAAGATTAACGTCTCCAATGTTGGTCGTTCGGCCTTCTGAATAGAATATACTTTTTCCCACGCAGGAAGTGCCTGATTAAAGCCCTCCTTAATTTTTGGATCCAAAGCTTTCGCTTTAGCTATGTCTGCTTTGCTTATCCCTAAGGCTGCCTTTTCTTTATAGAGGTTATTTGCGTCATTGAAGATGATAACCGCCTTATTAAATGCACTTGCATAGTGCAGGCCATCCACTTCTAAAGCGGAATTATAGGCTGCCAGAGCTTCTTCCTTATTGCCTAATTCTTCTTCTAACAAACCCAAAGCGAACAATAAGTTAGGGTCATTTGGCTCTGCTTCTATGGTTTTGACTAATTCTGCCTTTGCTTCATCGGCCATGCCAAGGTCAATAAGAATTGCAATTTCTTGTCGCTTAAAATCAATTGCATTTGGATGCAATTTGAGCCCTTCTCTGATTGTTTCGAGCGCTTTCTCCTTTTCTTCAGCCATCAATTGTAGATTGATAATGTTAGCAAACATGCCCTTAGACACTGCACCTCTTGAAATTGCCTTTCTAAAGAAGTTGATGGCTCTTTCATTGTCATCCCCTGCCATTGCAGCAAAACCGGCATTGGCTACTGAATTAGTATCCGACTGCATGATTATTGACGCATTCTCAAAATACTTCGAGGCTTTGGAAAAATCATCTACATCATAACTATCTATGGCTAGTGAGTAATAGAATCCGAAATAACCTGCAATTTGTTGATCTAATGTTGCAACAGTTGTGGGAGTTAGTAAGGCATATCCCTTTCCATTACTTAATTCCTCTGCTTTGGCAAATGACTCGAGAGCTACCTGCATGGCATTTCCTGACAATGCACTCAATTCCTCGTTTGAAGTAGTGTCAATACTTGCATACAACAAGCCTCGGTAGTACCATGTATTGCCATCATCTTTAATCTTTTCGTATTCTATAGCGGCATCAAGTATTTCTTTGGCTTCAGCGTATTCTCCATTTTGCCACAAAGACTTAGCCTTATTAATATTTGGTTTTTTCTGTGCTTCAACGGTTAAAACCGTGAGAATGGCCAGGCACAGGGTCATTAGTAATCTCATAGTCGTATAGTTATGATTCTTCGTTTGTGTTGTTATTTTCTTCATTATTCGTTGCTGAATCGCCCGATCCTTCATTGGGCTGATCAGTAGCTTCTACGTCTTCCATTTGCGAAATCCGTGCCACAGCGGCTATCTGATCCTCGTTGTTAAGTCTGATTAGCTTAACACCCTGGGTGGCTCTACCCATTACTCGAAGCGTGTCAACCGCCATTCTGATGGCAATACCCGATCGGTTAATGATCATCAATTCATCCCCATCTTCCACATCCTGAATGGCGACCAATTTGCCCGTCTTCTCTGTAATGTTGATGGTCTTTACACCTTTTCCGCCTCGTTTTGTGATGCGATAATCTTCAAGATTTGATCGCTTGCCATATCCATTCTCCGACACCACCAGCAGTTGCGGTGGCTCATCCGTTCTCATACACACCATGCCCACCGCAAATTCATTAGTTCCAAGGTTAATGCCCTTTACACCGGAGGCATTTCGCCCCATCGCCCTTACGTCTGATTCTATAAAATGAATCGCTCTACCCCCACTACTGGCGATCACCACATGATCGCTTCCAGAAGTCAATCGAACATCGAGTAGTTTATCTCCCTCCTTGACAGTGATGGCATTTATTCCATTTTTTCTTGGCCGGCTGTACGCTTCGAGAGTGGTCTTTTTAATGATGCCATTCTTCGTGCACATGACCAAGAAATTATTATTGATATAGTCGGCATCTTCCAAGCTCCTCACATTGATAACTGCTCGTACTTTGTCTTCGGCTTCTATATTGATAAGGTTTTGAATGGCTCGACCTTTGGATGTTTTACTTCCTTCAGGTATTCCCCAGACTTTCATCCAGAACACTTTTCCAAATTCGGTGAACAAAAGCAAATAATTGTGGGCACTCGCCACGAACAAATGTTCCGGGAAATCCGAATCCTTCGATCCGGCTGCTTTGGCCCCTACACCACCCCTGCCTTGCACTCTGTATTCTGTAAGTGGCGTTCGTTTGATGTACCCTTCGTTGGTAATCGTTATGACCATGTCCTCGTCCGGGATCATGTCCTCGGCTGTGAACTCATCTGCCGCATGCTCGATTACCGAGCGTCGGGCATCACCGTATCGTTCCTTCACTTCCAGCAACTCATCTTTTATGATTTGCATCCTCATCCCTTCATCGGCCAGAATGGCCTCAAGCTGCTGGATCAAAGCCATCACTTCTTCGTATTCTTTCACAATCTTGTCTCGCTCCATGCCCGTAAGGCGCTGGAGCCGCATCTCAAGAATTGCTTTAGCTTGAATGTCGGACAAGCCAAATTTGTTTATCAAGCCTTCTTTGGCTTCATCCGGATCCTTGGAGGCTCGAATAAGCGCTATTACTTCGTCGAGGTGATCAAGAGCGATCAGATACCCTTCCAGAATATGTGCCCTTTTTTGGGCTTCATCTAATTCGAATTCTGTCCTTCGTATGACCACTTCATGTCGATGTTCGACATAGTAATGAAGCATTTCCTTCAAATTCAATGTCTTCGGACGACCACCAACCAAGCATACGTTGTTGATACTGAAAGAGGTCTGAAGCTGAGTCTGCTTATAAAGGTTGTTTAGTACTATGTTAGGAATAGCATCTTTTTTCAGGTCGTACACTACTCGATATCCATCCCTATCTGATTCGTCACGAATGTCCGAAATCCCTTCAATTTTCTTTTCATTGATGAGCGCAGCGGTTTTTTCAATCATGCTGGCTTTATTCACTTGATAAGGGATTTCAGTCACAATTATTTGCTCCCTGCCAGATTTGGTTTGATCAAAATGTGCCTTGGCTCTCATGACTACTCGTCCTCTGCCTGTCTCAAATGCCGTTCTCACACCCTGATAGCCATAAATCGTTCCTCCAGTTGGGAAATCCGGAGCAAGGATATGCTCCATTAACT
>CAYORY010000008.1:0-24243 GCA_964406435.1 uncultured Roseivirgaceae bacterium
ATAAAATATTGATAGCTAACTATGCCATCGAACGTTGTGATTTTGACAGCTCCGCTGAATGCATCTGACGATAGAAAGGAATTTCTGTCATCCTCAACATTGAACCCCAATGATCCGGTAACGAAAGATTCCCCCTTAGCAATCTGAGCAGCTGAAATCAATGAGCAGCAAGTAAAAACTAGGAGTGAAAGGAATGGTTTCATTTATCTTTTCTAAAATTCATTAACTCATTTGCGATCTTCCGATCATTCGAAAGTCTTGGTACTTTGTTTTGACCACCCAGCTTCCCGATCGATTTCATATAGTCAATGAATGCATCTTTCTTCAATGAAATGATTTCCAGTTTTCTCAAAATAGAACCAGTAATTAAGTCGTCGTAGTAGCTATTGAGGGATCGTAGTTGGTTGTCAAGTTCTTGCGTGAAGGCGGCCAGGTCGTTGGGTTCATTGGCAAACGAAATGTACCATTCGTGCAGGGGAAGTCCTTCTTTAGGAGTGACATTAGGCGCCACGGTAAACTCAATAAGCTCGGTTTCTGAAAATTTCTTGCACGTATTTCGCATTGCTTTCTCTACTTCTTCCCCAATGACGTGCTCTCCAAATGCTGAAATGAAATGTTTGATCCTCCCACTCACAACAACCCGGTGCGGGTTTGTACTCACAAATTTCACCGTGTCTCCAATGGAGTATCCCCAAAGGCCGGCATTGCTATTGATGATGACCGCATAATTGACGTCTGTTTTCACTTCATCAATTGTAAGTCGGGTTGGGTTTTCATTGAAGTATTCATCTGCCGGTACAAACTCAAAGAAAATCCCCGAGTTAGTGAGTAGGAGCATCCCTTCTTCGTGCTGCGAATCTTGGTACGCCAAAAAACCTTCGGAGGCAGGATACAGCTCAATCGAGGGGACGACTTTACCTATGGTTTCAAAAAGCTTTGCTCTATAAGGCTCAAAATTGACCCCTCCGTACACGAACATGTCGAAATTCGGAAAGAGGTCTTTTATCCGCTTTCCACTCTTCTCCACGAGCTTGTCAAAATACATTTGCACCCAGGGAGGGATGCCAGAAATCAATGACATGTTTTGGTTAATCGTTTCGGCCACAATCTTATCTACCTTTTCTTCCCAATCTTCAGTGATGTTGGTCTCATATGTTGGCAGTTGGTTGGTTCGCAAATACTGAGGCACATGGTGATTCACGATTCCCGACAAGCGTCCGGTATTGATTCCGGCTTTTTGTTCCAGAATAGGGCTACCTGAGAGAAATATCAATTTACCATCCAGGAATCTACCCTTACCACTTTCGTTCACATAAGAGAGTAGAGCGTTTCGCGCACTATTGATGTGATTAGGAATGGAGTCCTTGGTTATCGGAATGTACTTCGTACCGCTGGTAGTGCCTGATGTCTTGGCAAAATATTCGGGCTTGCCCGGCCAGAGAACATCACTTTTCCCATCTAGAATTTGCTTTACGTAGGGCGAAAGTTCTTCGTAATCCCGGATGGGCACGTTTGTCCGGAAGTCTTCAAAATTTCTGATTTCACTAAATCCATGATCTTTTCCGAAAGTTGTACTGGCCGCTTTTTTGATCAAATTGTCAAAGATGGCTTGCTGGTACCTACCCGGATTTGATGACCATTTCTTTTGGTCCGAGACTATCTTTTTGGCGAATGGCTTACTTAAAATGGCGCGTATTCCCACGATGTAAAATTAGATGGCAAAAATAGGGAATTGCTTGACAAGGGATTTTACAAATTTTAACGTTGCATTGGAATCCGATGGGTAGGTTGATCGTTCACAAGTCGGTAGTTTTATAAAAATATTTTTGGAATGAAGAGAGTCATATTAATAGCCTGCATTAGTTTGTTATCGGCAATAATGGGTGGTGTAGTTGCCGTTCGAGTGGTGGAAACTAGGATACCCGAAAGCCAAGTTTCGAATGCTTCTTTTGATGAACGTAGTTATTTCACGTCGGCACCATCTCCATCCGAAATCAACTTCTCGGCAGAATCAACGGAGGATTTTGTAGTGGCTGCCGCCAACAGCACATCAAGTGTCGTTTTCATTCAAACTACCAGCGAATACGAATACAGATCAGGCAGTTGGTTGGATTGGTTTTTTGAATCACAAAATTCTAAGCAAACAAGTGCCGGATCGGGGGTTATATTGACCCCTGATGGATATATCGTGACCAATAATCATGTGATAGAGAAGGCAGATGACATCAGGGTAATCTCAGGAAAACAATCCTTCGATGCGAAACTCGTGGGCCGTGATCCGTCCACCGATATAGCGGTGATTAAAATCGAGGCGGATAATTTGAAAAATATTGAACTGGGAAATTCTGATCAGGTGCAAGTGGGTGAGTGGGTGCTGGCTGTTGGCAACCCATTCAATTTGACCTCAACAGTGACAGCAGGAATCGTGAGTGCAAAAGGGCGAAATATCAATTTGCTTAGAGATAAGTTCCCCATTGAGTCCTTCATCCAAACAGATGCAGCGATCAATCCGGGAAACAGTGGTGGTGCTCTGGTCAACTCAAAAGGCCAATTGATAGGAATAAACACGGCCATTCTTTCTAGGACAGGTTCTTACGCAGGATACGGATTTGCAGTGCCAGTCAATATCGTGAAAAAGGTATTTGAGGACATCAAGGAATACGGGGAGGTGCAGAAGGCCTTCCTGGGTGCAGATTATGTAGACGTGGATAGTGACATCAAGGAGAGGTTAAAACTGAAGGATCTCAGTGGAGTGGTAGTGGCCGAGGTAACGCCCGAAGGAGCCGCAAACAGAGCGGGCATTGCGCGTGGTGATGTGATTTCAAAAGTGGATGGAATACCTGTGGAAGGTCGCGGCACTTTGGAAGAAATCATAGGCAATAAGTATCCGGGGGACAGAGTGGAGTTAGTCGTATCGCGTGAGGATAAGGAATACACCAAGTCGATTATCCTCACTAATCGAGAAGGTGGTACAGGAGTGATTAAGCGAAAGTTGTACGAGTCGAAGAGCCTCCGCGCAACCTTCGAGACGGTGAGTCAGGTCGAGAAGGATTTGTATGATATCAAAGAGGGGGTTCAGGTAGTGAGTATCGAGCGAAGTGGCTTTTTTGCTCGACTTGACATCCCTGAGGGATTTATTGTCACACAGATTAATAATGTGCCGATCAGTACGCCTTCTGAGTTAGAGGAAATTTTGTCCAAAATAAAAGGCCGGGTCAGGGTGTACGGTGTGGACGAAGGAGGTAGAAAAATCTTCTACTCCTTTTGGTTCTGATCTTCTTTAGTTCAAGGAAGGATTCCTGATCTTCAGTTTCTTCTTCAGTTCATCCACAGAGTATCTGAACTTAGCATCGGTATCGAGCATGTCATTTACAGACTGAACAGCATGAATCACGGTACTGTGATCTCGCCCTCCAAAATGAAAACCAATGGATTTGAGTGAGTGATTGGTGTAGTCTTTTGAAAAGTACATGGCCACCTGCCGTGCGATCACGATCTCTTTTTTGCGAGTCTTCGCTTTCAGGTCGTCCTGCGGCACTTTGAAATAATCGGATACGGTCTTTTGGATATAATCTATGCCCACCTCCGAGTCGATTTCCTTCACAATGTTCTTTAGAATCCTCTTGGCCAGCTCCAAATCCACTTTCATGTTACCGAGAGATGCATGTGCCACCATAGAAACCATCACTCCTTCAAGTTCTCGGATGTTGGTGTCCACCGTATAAGCTATGTACTCGAGCACCTCATCAGGAATCACCACTCCATCGTTTTGAAGCTTCTTCTTGATGATCGCCATTCTAGTCTCAAAATCAGGCGATGTAAGGTCTGCAGTCAGACCCCATTTAAATCTTGAAACCAACCTTTCCTGCAATCCTTGAAGATCCTTTGGCGCACAATCAGAAGTCATTATTATCTGCTTACCTGATTGATGCAAATGGTTGAAAATGTGGAAGAAAATTTCTTGCGTCTTTTCTTTCTCTTTCAGAAACTGAACGTCATCCAAGATCAACACATCCACGTCGCGGTAGTAGCTGATGAAATCCTGAATGTTATTATTCTTGAGTGCCTCTATGAACTGATTGGTGAATTTCTCCGAAGCAACGTAGATTATTTTTTTATCCGAATGCTGCGACTTGATCTCATTGCCGATGGCTTGTATCAAGTGGGTTTTCCCTAGCCCCACTCCACCATAAATCATGAGTGGATTGAAGGAAGTCAGACCTGGTTTTTTGGCCACCGCATAGCCTGCTGACCGAGCCAATCTGTTACAATCTCCTTCAATATAGTTTTCGAATAAGTAGCTGGCATTGAGGTTACTGTGACTACTCAGTTCACTAATAAATTCCGGATTTTTGAATTTCTCATTTACAGCGGTCTTAGTGCTACTCTTGGCCGATGTAGATAAAGAATTGTCTTGATCCTTGTTTTCCATTACAACGGAATATTCCAATCTACCTGTATCTCCAATCTCATGTTTAATTGCTGAGTGGATAACTTGAACATAATTCTCTTCAAGCCACTCGTAGAAGAACTGACTGGGTACTTGTATCGTCAACACATCACCATTCAAGGCCAAAGGCTTTATTGGTTCGAACCATGTTTTAAAACTTTGGGGTGGAATTTGCTCTTGAATGAAATGAAGGCAGTTTTCCCAAGTCTTGGCATGCATTCTAGTGGTGGTTTATACGGTTACAAAATGTGGTGACGTCCGCCTGTTGTAAAGAGGCGGACAACAAATCTGCCATAAAAAAAAGTTAAAAAAAAGGTAATCATGGCTTGACTTTTTCAAATCCTTTTTTCCTCAAAATGAAGGCCTCTTTTCACTGAAAATTCTTCGAAAAATACAAAACGTTAAAGTTGATAAATATTTTCAATTTCGTCCGATGTAACTTTGAACCCATGACATTACCCCCACTTCAATTCAGTGAGTTTACTGCGGCTTCAGGTAAAGATTGGATAGAAGCCGCGAATAGCCAGCTTAGAACAGAAGATGCCCTCGGCGAGCTAGCGTGGGATATCTGTGATGGTTGGAAGTTGTCTCCATATTACGAAGCTACTGATGCTGCGAGTATGGACTACTTATCGACTCATTTTTCAAAAATGAAATTCGATTGGCAATTAGTCAAGACTATTGAAGTTGAAGATGAGATCACCGCTAATAAAGAAGCTCTTGAGGCATTGAATCAGGGTTGCACCGGTGTTTTTTTTCGATGTGCTGATCAGACTAATTTAGACCTCCTTACCCAGCACATTCTTTTTAATCATTGCATAGTTGCCTTTCATGTACCAAAGGAAAGGAAGTCCGAAACACTAAAGTTTATGTCGGCTAATGCAATACAGGGATTCTGTCATTCACCCGACGGGCTGACGCTCTCTGCTTCGGATTCTTTTGATGAAATGGCGCAGGTGCTGGTCAAGTACTCCATCGATCCGACACTCGATAGTACAGTGGTTTACCTTGGTGGAAATTTCTTTTTTGAGATTGCTCGATTGCGTGCGTTAAGATATTTGATGGATCGGGTGGCAAATGTGCTTGACATCCCAAATAAATCCTTCTGGATTCATGCTGAAATACAACCAGAAACGAGCGAGGATAAAAACCTGCTTATTCTGAGTACATCCGGCTTGGCGGCTGCAATCGGGGGAGCCAATTCTATATCCTTCGTATCTAAGCACGGGCAAGACCGAATTGCTACCAATGTTGGCAATCTGATACGAGATGAAGCGAAAATTCACACGTTTCAAGATGCGGCTGGGGGCAGTTATTTCATTGATTTTGTCACTGATCAAATGATTCGGAATGTTTGGACACGCTTTCAAAACTTGATGTCATGAGCATGGAATGGAAAGATGTGCCCTACAAAGATGATTTGGATAGCAATACTTTATATCGCTTCCCTCATGAGGCGTTCTCTGCCGGAATACCGCCCTTTTTAAGAGGCCCTTATGCCACTATGTATGCCTCCAAACCATGGACTATTCGGCAGTACGCTGGTTTTTCTACAGCCGAGGAATCCAATGCTTTTTATAGAAGAAATTTAAAAGCTGGGCAAAAGGGTCTATCTGTAGCTTTTGATTTGGCGACTCACCGAGGATACAATAGCGATCATCCAAGAGTATCGGGTGATGTGGGAATGGCCGGGGTTGCCATAGACTCTGTGGAAGACATGAAGGTTCTTTTTGATCAGATTCCTTTGGATCAAATGTCTGTCTCCATGACCATGAATGGAGCCGTTATTCCAATAATGGCTTTTTACATAGTAGCAGCTGAGGAGCAGGGAGTGAGCCCTGATAAGCTGGCCGGAACCATTCAGAATGATATCCTGAAGGAGTTCATGGTGCGAAATACCTACATCTACCCACCCACTCAATCGCTTCGAATAATCGCCGATATATTCAGGTATACATCCTTGAAAATGCCCAAATTCAATTCGATAAGTATAAGTGGTTATCACATGCACGAAGCAGGAGCCACAGCCGACATTGAATTGGCCTTTACTCTTGCGGATGGATTGGAATACATTAGAACCGGGTTGAAAGCCGGAATCGAAATTGACAATTTCGCTCCCCGCTTGTCATTCTTTTGGGGAATCGGAATGAATTTTTTTCAGGAAATAGCCAAGATGCGGGCTGGCCGCCTGCTTTGGTCAAAACTGGTAAAAGGATTCGATCCAAAGGATGCAAAATCAATGGCACTAAGGACACATTGCCAGACCTCCGGGTACAGTCTTACCGCCCAGGATCCTTACAACAACGTGTCTAGGACATGCATTGAGGCCATGGCGGCCGTATTTGGGCACACGCAATCCTTGCATACCAATGCTCTGGATGAAGCCATTGCTTTGCCAACCGACGAAACAGCCAAGATTGCTCGTGACACCCAGATTTATTTGCAGAACGATCCAAAAATCACGCAGGTAATTGACCCCTGGGGAGGTTCGCGATACGTAGAAAAGCTCACAATTGAGACTGCTGAGAAAGCGTGGGAATTAATCCATGAAGTGGAAGCAATGGGAGGCATGGCCAAGGCAATTGAAGAGGGTTTTCCAAAGATGAAAATCGAGGAAGCGGCGGCTCGAAAGCAAGCCCTGATCGATAGCGGACGAGAGATTGTAGTAGGAGTCAACAGGTATCAGCCCGAAGAGAAAACGCAACTAAAACTGCTCAAAGTTGACAATGACATGGTGAGGAAATCGCAGATCGACCGTCTTACCAAGCTTCGAGCAGAAAGGAACGAAGAGGAAGTACGAGCTGCACTGCAAGCTTTGGAAAATGCTGCAAAAAATACCGAAGATAATTTGCTTGAGTATGCAATCATAGCGGCCCGAGCTCGAGCTACATTGGGAGAGATTTCATCCGCCATGGAGAAAGTTTTTGGTAGATTTCAAGCGACAAACAGATCAATCAGCGGCGTGTATTCTTCAGAGATCCAAAAGGACGAATATTTTCAGCGAGCTCAGGCTTTATCCGACCAGTTTGCCAAGTTGGACGGCAGGCGGCCGAGAATTCTTGTAGCCAAAATGGGCCAAGACGGTCATGACCGTGGAGCCAAGGTGATCTCTACGGCTTTTGCCGATCTTGGCTTTGATGTGGACATTGGCCCCCTTTTTCAAACCCCACAGGAAGTAGCAAAGCAGGCTATCGAGAATGACGTTCACATAGTGGGGGCGTCCAGTCTGGCAGGCGGCCATTCCACGCTCATTCCACAACTCATCACCGAGTTGCGCAGTAGAGGAGCAGAAGACATAGTAGTGGTGGCGGGCGGTATCATTCCTGAGCAAGACTATGATGACCTTTTTAAGAAAGGTGTCATTTCCATTTTTGGCCCGGGTACCGTAATCTCCAAAGCAGCCATCGAAATACTCGAATATTTAATGCAAAAAGGTTAGTAGAATTTCTAACTTTAGAGTCCTTATAAATTTCTATTCAATATGAGATCAGTCCTAAATTTTGGAAAGGCAAGCATTGCCCTCACCGTGTTCTTGCTGGCGCTCACCTCTCAGGCGCAGTATCAAAAATCCCTTGACCAAGCCGATGAAAGCTATGAAGTCGGAGAGTACGCCAAGGCGCTTAAGACTATAGAAAAAATGAAAAAGAAGGTGACCAAGAAATTGGGCGCCAAGAATTCGTACATGGCCATTGCTCTGGTAAAGGAAGCCAAAATAAATCTCGAGTTAGGTTTGCTAAACAATGTCTTGCCATCCATAGAAGCGGGCGTACTTATGAGCTACGAAGTGAACGACACCCTCTCTACAGAGCACGGTTTCATGCTCAAAGAAGCAGCTGAAGTGATGATTCAGTTTGGTAATTTCCGACTGGCTCAGAAATACCTGAATGGAGGAAAACGGAGCTTTGAAGCCAGTGGCAATTTGATTGATGATATCAAGGCGGAAATCGCGGTGATGGAAGCTCAGGTGCTGGTAGGTAAGGGGTTCAATCAGGAGGCTATCAGACTGGTGAAGGAAAACCTCGATTTTTATAAGGAACGGGCACTTTCAGGAACTGGGGACAAAAAGTTACAAGAGGAAAAAAAGGTCGATTATGCGGAGCTAATGACCGTATTAGCTGAAGCTCACGCCAAGATGGGCGATGTGGATGAAGCCTCAAAGCTTTTCTTTGACAACAAAGAATGGATTAAAGACAACCTCAAAAAGTCGCACATTCTCTATGGGTGGAATACTTTTCTGGATACAGAGATGATGAGCAAAAACGGCCTCTCACTAGATGCTCAAGCGAGTGCCTACGAGGATGCATTCAACGAAGGTCGGAAAAAATACGAGGAGACACATTGGATGGTTCTACTCATGAACGAGCGCCTGATGAGTGCGTTTCATAGAAACGATCAGAAAGGTAAATTCAACATTGTAGAAAATATGTACAAAGGTGCGATCAAGGAGTTTGATCGCAACAGCATGCATTATCTGGCACGCGAGCGAATGGAGTTGGAGTTGGATCTGCTGTCTGGTGATATCAAAAAATTGGAGGAAGGCGTCAATGAGCTTTTGATTAACCCCATCGTGCCTAAGTTTCACCAGTCCAGAATTGACCTTTTGGAATTTGCCAAGCTGGCAGGGCTGCTCACTGGCAAGCACAAAAATGTAGAAGGGTATAATGAGCAAATTCTGGCCATCCAGCGGGAGCTTCTAGGTTTGGAATCCCCCGATTACCACCTTACCAAAATCCAGTTGGCCAATTATTACATCGACTATACGGATAATATCCTTGATGCCAAGGCCATTTACGACCACAGTTTTCATGAGGTAGTAGAAAAGGAAATAACAAGAAAACACCCCGATTATATTGATATTCTTAACCACCTGGCGGTATTCTATGAGGCCACAGATGACTACAAAATGGCCTCCAAATTTCTCGAAGACGCCTTGTTGGCCTCAAGGGAGAAATATGAAAATGTAGACATGGCCTATGGCCTGGAGTTGGAGAAGATTGCAGGTTTGCAAATCAAAATAGGTGAATACAAAAAGGCGCAGGAAAACATAGACCTGGCCATAGAAATATTAGAAGACAAAAAGGAAACGGAGGCACGCGGATACTATGCCTCAGCACTGATCACCCTGGCCAAGCTACAATCCATCAAAGGCCAATTCGATGAAGCGGATGACAATCTTTATGCTTCTGAGAAAATCCAATCCAAAACAGCACCTACGCTGGCGTCCACAGGATTGGATCAGATCGACGACAAAGCAAGTTTGTACATCAACGTGGGGCGCTACACGGATGCCGATGATCTCCTGAAGAAATCTTTGGCAGATAAAAGAAAGCAATTTGGCCCGCAAAGCCGAAAGCTGAATGAGACTCTGATCCTATCCTCCAAACTTCGTTTGGTCAAAGGCGATTACACAGAAGCAGAAAAATTAGCCCGACAAGCCAACAACATCACCGTTTCTATTTTTGGTGAATCTTCCACTAAAGTGGTTCCCTCCATGCTGGCACTTGCCGAGGTACTTGCCATCATCGGAGATTATCAAAAAGCGGAGCGACTGCTTGAGCAAGCTATCAAAATACAAACAGAGCGGTTCGGACCCGACCATGTAGATGTGGGCAAGTCCACCTCACAATTGGCTCTGGTCAATTTTTATGATGGCAAACCAATCGAGCTGGTGCAAAAAAGATTTGCTGATGCTGAAAAGATCATAGGAGCAAGCCTCGGTGCTAGCAACCCGACCTACGCTGAAATATTGAAAAACATGGCGGTGGCCAACATCGCCGCTAGTAATTATTCGCTGGCCAGTCAATACCTTGATCAAGCCAATCGCATTTGGTCTGCTAAAGTAGGGCGTAGAAACAATGTAAATGCGGCCACCATCAGTTTACTGAAAGGCGACATCAATTATCGCCAAAGGAGGTATTCACAGGCCGAGAGTTTGTATGGCGATGCGCTGAAGCAGTTCGAAAGGGTATTCAGTTCCACGCATCCTGAATACGTGAAAGTACAGTCAAAACTCAGCAAGACCTACTACATGCAAGGCGACTACAAAAGGTCTCAGGATGAGCTGGAGCAGGTTTTAGTCAACTATAAGGTATTCATACAGGACTATTTCCCTGCGCTCAGCGAACGAGAAAAAGCAAAATTCTGGAACACCATCAAGAACGACTATGAATTCTACAATACGCTCATTGTAAGCAGAAACAGAAGCAGCCGATATTTTGGTGAGATGTACAACAACGCACTCCTGACCAAAGCCCTCTTGCTCAATTCATCCATAAAAATACGTCAAAGGATAATGGGCTCTGGTGATGAGGAACTCATCAAAATGTACAACGACTGGGTTGAGAAAAAGGAGCTATTGACCGTGGCATTGTCCATGAGTTCTGCTCAGCTGGCAGAAAATGGAATTAGCCCGAATGTGCTTTCTAATGAGGTAGAAGCACTGGAAAAGCAAATGAGCGAGAGATCCGAAGACTTTGGTGGAGCAGACACTGGTCCGGTCACCTGGGAGAATGTGCGTGATGCACTCAAAGAAAATGAGGTAGCTATCGAAATGATACGTTTCAGGCACTTCAATCATGATTTTTCCGATTCTGTGCAATACGCAGTACTCTACGTGAAGGGGGGCAAAAGATCTGAGCCGCAGCTAATATTGTTGGATAATGGCAAAGACCTGGAGAACAAATTCCTCAAGAATTACAGAAACCGAATCAAATTCAAACTGGCTGATGACATCTCGTACGACGAGTATTGGAAACCAATCGTAGAAAAAGTAGGAGCAGTAACTTCAGTGTACCTGTCACCGGATGGTGTCTACAACCAAATAAACCTGGAGGCGATAGCCACACCGGATGGCCGATACATATTGGACAACTCCAACATCATCTTACTGAGTAATACTAAGGATCTTTACCTGGATCAGCAGAAACCCGATGTGTCCACTGAGGCGGAAACTGCTCAGATGTTTGGTAATCCCCAGTTCTATGTTTCCACCACTCCGGGAGTTCCACTTCCCGATTCGGGCATCACACGAGCCACTGCCGAGGTGATTTCTGATCTGCCGGGCACCAAAAAGGAGCTTGATGAACTTGTAGATCTACTGAATCGAAAAGGCTGGACTGTCACTGCAAGTACCGAATTGTCGGCCGATGAGCCTTCCATCAAAGCCATCGACAACCCCACACTATTCCAGCTCGCCACCCACGGATGCTTCCAAGATGACTCTAAGCGCAAGAAGGAGGAGTTAAATGAAGCGTCAGCGTTTGAGAATCCACTATTGAAAACCGGTTTGCTGCTGGCCGGAGCTGGTGACATCTTAAATGAAACCCGATATAACTACAATGTGAACAATGGAATCCTGACCGCCTATGAGGCCATGAACCTCAACTTGGACAAGACAGATTTGGTCGTGCTTTCGGCATGTGAAACAGGCTTGGGAGAAATAGAGGCTGGCGAGGGTGTTTACGGGTTGCAGAGAGCTTTCCTGGTGGCTGGTGCCCGCACAATCATCATGAGTTTGTTCAAGGTATCAGATGAAGCTACACAGCAATTAATGGTGAAGTTCTATCGCAAATGGATCGAAACTGGCGACAAGCGACAAGCATTTATTGACGCCAAAAAGGAAATCAGAAATGAATACAAAGACCCAATCTACTGGGGACCATTCATCATGATTGGACTGGACTAAATATTTCTTGATAATAATAAGGAAAGCCACTCTTTTGGAGTGGCTTTTTGCTAAGATGCTATTTCCGTTCGGTCAGCAAGAATGCTGCGCTGCTCGCTATTCAGTTTCAGTTCCCTGCAGGTTCGATCCAGTTGTGGTCTAAAGAGAGAGAATACAAAAAGCACGGCTATGTAGACCACCACAAATAAATAGTTGGCGGTCAAATAGAAAGCAATGGTAGCAAACAAGGCAGAACCTTCTAGGAGCGCGTAACTTACTATTTGCAGGCGCATGTAAGACTCCAGCTTCGATCGCAAGGTGAGTTTTGAGAGAGCTTCGATTAGCTGCTTGCTACGGTAGATGTAGGCAGTTGCAGCCAAACTCAGGCAAATAATTAGAAATAGAACCAATACGACACTGTCATCGATCACGCCACCTCGGTTTCCAGAATCTATCTCTAAATAAAGCCAAACGAACGGCAGCATGGTCATGGCCACTATCCCATGAAAAATCAAATTCAACCTTTGATGATAATCGGCCCAGTTTTTAAAACTACTCATGCACAAATATCACTCAGTTTTACCCATTGTTCTCAATGCCCAGAATAGTTTCCATTAGCTTTAGGGTTCTGTTTAGATAGGATTGTTAGCAGGCTATGTTAAGGAAATTTATTTTACTTCTGTTGGTCATGTCCACACTTAGCTGTCTGGGGCAAGAGGAGAAAGTTGAAAGAAAGCGAAAAAACAAAAAGGATACTAGTCAGGTAATTCTGCAGCCGCAGCGGTTGGAAATTCCTATCGATGATATGCGCGATGACTTTGACGTAATCGATGGATACGAGGGCGGCTTGCTGGTGGTGCAAGACACGCATGAGAGCGTAGAAAATGGTGAGATATGGCAGTTCTATCTTGTAAACCGCAATCTGGAGATAGAATGGAAATTGGTTCAGGTGATTCCATCAGGCGTGGAGCTTATCGGATTCGATTACAGTTCTGGTTACTTTTTTTTATTGTTCGACAAAGCCAATCGCTATCGCGAGTATCAGGTCACAGTCATTGACGTCAATGGTGAGAAGGCGGTCAATTCCGAAATAGAATTGCCATTTGCGCTGGATCTTCAATATTTCGAAGCACTGGATAATGGGATTTTGTTGGTAGGTAGCTATAACTCTCGCCCCGTCGCACTCATTCATGACATACTCGGCGATAAGCCCAAAGTGCTTCCGGGTTTTTATAACTACAATGAACGCGTTTTTGATTTAGTGATTGATGAGGAAAACAAAACGTTTTCCATCGTGCTGGCTGAACGAATGCGAAATGGAAAATACACTAATCGAATCAAAAGTTTTACCTACAGTGGCTTGGTCATTGAAGAAAATCTTATCAATCCGGGTGAGGAATTGAATTTGGTAGATGGGACTACTACCAACTTTGGAGGTGGCATTCAATACATGGCCGGTACCTATTCTCTCAAATCATCCTTGTACAGCCGAGGCATTTACATTTCCAAATTCATGAACGGCCAGCAGAAATTCCTCAAAAATCATAATTACGGAGAACTTGATAATTTCTTTGCTTACCGTGGAAAGCGAGCCCAAAAGCGCATTGCACGGCGAGTAGAGAGGAAGAAGGCAAGGGGCAAAGAACCCAAATTCAATTTTCAGCTCTACATACATGACATCATCCCGAGTGGAAATCTCAACGTTCTGATAGCCGAGGTATACTACACCAGGTATTCAAATAATACCGCAGCTTATGGCGGTGGCTACTACAATCCCTATCAAATGGGCTACTTGAATAGTTCCTACAATGGAATGCAACCCTACAGGTCATTCCTGGGCTACAAATACACACATGCCATCGTTCTGGCATTTGATTCACAAGGTGAGGTCGTTTGGGACAATAGTTTCAGGACCAATGACATTACTTCGTACAATCTGGAGGAAAGTGTTGCCGTAAACATTCAGGGAGAAAAGGCCGCCATTATGTATCTGGATGATGATCAGATAAAATCCAAGGCCGTCTCAGGCTCAGAAGTGATTGAGGGGAAAACTTACAACCCAATTCGCCTGCTGGAGGACGGTGACAAAGTACGAGGCAGGAGCGACGACATCAGAGGAATCAATAACTGGTATCAAAACTATCTCTACTCCTATGGCTTGCATAGGATCAGAAACAAAAAGCATCCTCGTCCTAAATCTCGACGAGTCTTCTATATCAACAAAATTGAATTTGATGAGGAGGTAGTGCAGCAAGAGGATAGTAAATTCAAGGTGAGCCCTTGACACTATTGAACTTGGCTTAACTTTGGGTCATGGATTTTATCTCGGAGAGTATCCAAAAATATTCAGAGCAATTTACTCAGCCCGAACCGTCACTTCTTCAGAAAATCAATCGTGAAACCCACTTGAACGTGCTGAAGCCTCGTATGCTCTCAGGGCATCTTCTTGGTCGGTTTTTAGCGCAAATTTCCAGGTCAATTCATCCCAAACGTATACTGGAGATAGGAACCTACACTGGTTACTCCGCCATTTGTCTTTCAGAAGGCTTGGCACCAAACGGACGTCTGATTACGATCGATAAAAACGCCGAGCTCGAGACGCGTACGCGTCGCTATTTTGCTGAGGCCGCCATCGCCGATAGTATAGATTTCAGGATAGGGGTCGCGCTGGAAGTGCTCCCCACTCTAAATGAAACTTGGGATTTGGTTTTCATGGATGCCGACAAAGAAAATTATCTGAACTATTTCAACCTAGTCATTGATCAGATGCGTCCCGGCGGAATGATCATTGCCGACAATGTACTTTGGAGTGGCAAGGTGGTTGATGAAAAAGAATCGGACATTGATACCCTCGCATTGCGAAAATTTAATGAGGCGGTGCACAACGACCCAAGAGTAATGAACGTTCTACTGCCCGTGCGCGACGGCCTAATGATGATGACCAAGCTATGAAGCAATACCTGCTACTTTTTATTTGTTCCGTTCAGTTGATGGCCAATGGGCCTAAGGTCCCATCGCAAATGCAGTTTGGGGGCATGACCTTGAAGATTACTGCATCGGGTCAAAAAGTCCTCCAAGCGCATGTGGACGCCATGCACTCCTCACCCAAGCATCACGAAGCAATGGCTGATAGGGCCAGGCTTTATTTTCCGATAATTGAAAGAATTTTTGCCGAAGAAAAAATACCTGATGGCCTAAAGTATTTGGCGATTCAGGAAAGTGCCCTGACCTCCGATGCAGTATCCAGCGCCAATGCCGTTGGCTACTGGCAGTTCAAGGATTTCACTGCCCGAGAGATGGGGCTCACGGTGGATCGGAAGGTAGACGAACGGAAAAATATTGTAGCTGCTACCAGGGGGGCAGCCAAATATTTGAAGCAAAATAATTTCTACTTTAAGAATTGGCTCTATGCCGTCATGGCTTACCAAACCGGCCGAGGAGGAGCGAAGAAACATGTGAACGAATCCAATTTTGGCACCAGCCGAATGACCATTGACGGAGACACCTATTGGTATGTGATGAAATTCCTGGCACACTACATAGCCTATGGCGAAAGTACCAAAGGCCCTAACTCTCAAGGGTGGCAACTAGCCGAATTTCGCGATGGGGGTGGAAGAGATTTGGCCAGCATCGCCAAGGAGTTTGATCTGGACGTGGATCTCGTGAAGGAGTACAACAAATGGGTGGATGGCAAAATACCCACTGACAAAGAATACACCGTCATTCTGCCGATTCAGGGAAATATGCCCAAGGGACTTGTGGCCTATTCGCGTCCCGACAGAGGAAGAATAAAAGAAGCCATAGTTAAAAAATACCCCGACGAATTGGTGCCTGGCCTGGCCAAAAATGAAGAATCTACGCTCATAAAAATGAATGGCCTGCCGGTAATTCTGGCCAAACCTTCCGATGATGTTTCGTCTCTTTCGGCGCGGGTTGGCCTTTCTGAAAAGAATTTCAGGAAATACAATGAGCTTAAAGAGTCGGACGAATTGATCGCTGGGGAATTTTATTACATCAAGAAAAAGGGCAGGAAAGGAAGTATTCCATTTCATGTAGTTCAGGAAAATGAAACCCTTTGGGACGTCTCTCAGCAATACGGGCTCAGGACGAAGGATTTGGCCAAACTCAACAGATTGTCCATCATAGATGAGCCAAAACCGGGCAGGGTGCTTTTGCTAGATAGGCGGCTGGGTAAAGATGAGGAGCCGAAATACATGGAGCTAAAAAAGCCTGTCAAGAAAACCATTGTGCCTGTGGAGGCTGAGACATCTATCCCTGAATATGCCCCGGCCAGTAACCAGGATGCCAAGGTGAAAATTCACACCGTAGCGAAAGGTGAAGGCCTTTGGTCAATCGCCAAAAAGTATGAGGTGAGCGTGGAGGAACTTCAGCGATGGAATGAACTCCAAAGTGCTGATGATATCCAGATTGGTCAAAATCTCCAAGTTCGGGCACCTATAGGCGAGCGAACTACGGAAAGAAAAATCACGGTGTATGAGGTGGTAGCCGGAGACAGCCTGTATCAGATTTCTCGAAAGTTTGGGATGTCGGTAGATGACATGCTGGAGCTCAATAAGTTGAACTCGCCAGACATTTCCATTGGCCAGAAACTCAAAGTCTACGAAAAATAGACGTGCCAAACTTTTACTTTCAGTTTAAGCAATTTCTTATTCGCCAGGAAAAGTCTGGCATGAAAGTGACCACCGATGGGTGCCTCCTTGGAGCTTGGGTAGCTGAGCATTTCCATGACAACACGGTGAAGCAAGTACTCGATATCGGCACAGGCACGGGCTTGCTCACACTAATGCTTGCTCAGAAATTGCATGCCCGGTTTGATGCCGTGGAGGTGAATCAAGATGCTTTCGTAGAGTCGAGCTCAAACTTCAAGAACTCTCCTTGGTCAGAACGAATCCAGTGCCATCATGCGCCAATTCAGGAATTTGAAGCTGACAACAAATACGACCTGATCATTTGCAATCCTCCATTTTTCAAGGGAAATCAGGAGGGGAGGAATGAGGCAAAGAATCTGGCGATTCACGATCAGACCTTGCCGATGACTGATCTAGTGTCAGCGGTGGATCGTTTGCTTGCAGCGTCTGGAAAGCTGGCCATCATGTACCCGGAATGGGAGATGGAACAGTTTTCAGCGTTGGCTCAGGAGGTTGGACTGTGGCCTGAGAAATTGCTGAATGTTTACAATCATCCGGACTCCAACGTGTTTCGGGTCTTGGCCATTTACTCAAGAGAACGGCAAGATGCCACTTCAACCGTTCTGACGATCAGAGAAGGAGAGGAGTATTCTGAGAGGTTTTTGGAGTTGGTCGGGGAGTATTATTTGTGAACTCACCTTATCACCTCACTAGGAAACACCACCAAACTCTCATGCCCATCTGCACCTACTGCGGCCACTCCGAATAGGTAGTTGTCGATTACGATTCCTTCCAGCGTAAATTCTGTGATGTCAGACCCCACAGTTCTGGAATACTGCCACTGTGGAGCGGTAGTATCTCTGAAATAGATTTTGTAGCCGGTAGCTCCCTCCACCTTTTCCCATCGTAGTTGCGTGCTGGGTTGCACGGCTCCACCCACGCTTACCTTGGCAGGCTGAGAAGGTGCCCAAGCCATGGCGGCAAGATTGATCGCGTTTACGGCGGTCAGCTTAGCAGCGTAAGAAAAATTCACTCCTTCGATCACATCACCGTATTTGATGCCGTTCTCCGTTCTGAGGTCCTGATGCTGGCGGTTGTAATTTTCATGTGCCTCCATGATTCTGATGCCGGCAAACCCCTCATCACAGAACGGACGATGGTGTCCGCCTCTCCCAAAACGATCCAATCGGTAAATCAACATTGGGTTCATTTCTGGCATGTAGGATTCCGTCATCCGGTGTACATATCTGGCAAGCTGACGAGAATTACCATCCACTTCACCCCCATAGAATCTTCTCAGCCTTTTCTCGAGATCAGTGTCCTTTGGGTTGGTTGGTTCAGAAAATATTCTGAATGTGCGATTATCAATGACTCCATCGACCCCTTCGATATTTCCGATCATGTCATTGTTTAGCACCCCAATGATGTCCCATTCTTCCTCGATTGCTTTGGTGGCCAGATATTTTCCTCCATACAATCCTTGCTCTTCACCCGATAGACCAACAAACAAAATCGAACTCTCAAAATCAAAGTTGGAAAGCACTCTTGCCGCTTCTATCACTCCTGCCATGCCCGAGGCATTGTCATTGGCACCTGGAGAATCGTCTGTATAATTCAGAGGATCGGAGACTCTACTATCAATGTCCCCCGCCATGATCACGTACCGATTGGGGTATTTTGTTCCTCGCTTAATGGCGAGCACATTTACGATTTCTGTGTCTTTGGTAATGCGTGTTTTTTCATTTCCTTTTTCTATGGTTCGTTGCATGCTGATCTCCAGGCAGCCATTGCAGGCCTGAGAGATTACTTCAAACTCGGACTTGATCCAGCGCCGGGCAGCCCCGATTCCTCGTGTGTCGGATTTGGTTTCGGACATGGTATGTCTTGTTCCGAAATTGGCCAATTGTCGAATGTCTTTTTCTATACGATCGGCACTTACCGCCTCGATGATGTCGTAGATTCGGGGATCTTGTTGGGCGGCTAAAGTGACAGAAAAAGCTAGAAGAAGTGAAAGGGTTAATGATTTCATGTCGTTCAGAGTTTGCCTCAATTTACTTAAGAATTCAATTCATGGCTCTAAACAAAAACGCTCCCAATTGCATTCAGTAATTTTGAGTTTTAAAACTCAGACTTGAACCAGCGACAACTTTTTCTTCAGCACCTTGCCCAGACTTCAGAGTTTCCCTTAATGCTTGAAATAGAGCGTTCGGAAGGAATTTATCTCTATGGAACAGAAGGGCAGGAGTACATAGACATGATTTCAGGCATTGGGGTCAGTAATGTTGGTCATCGGCATCCTAAGGTTTTGAAGGCTATTCAAGATCAGCTAGATAAGTACATGCACACCATGGTTTTTGGTGAGTACGTACAGTCGCCACAGGTGCAGTTGGCCAAGGCTCTAGCTGAAACCCTCCCAGATACTTTGGAGTCTGTTTATCTGGTGAATTCAGGAAGTGAAGCCGTGGAAGGAGCGTTGAAATTGGCCAAGCGCTATACCGGGCGTGCGGAAATCATTTCCTTCAAGAATGCATATCATGGATCTTCTCATGGCGCACTTTCGGCCACAGGTGATGACAGTTTCAAACAAAACTTTCGGCCACTTGTACCGGGTTTTAGACACCTGGAGTTTAACAACCTCGAACAACTTGACCTGATCAGTGACCAAACGGCGGGAGTTTTGGTGGAGGTAGTTCAGGGTGAGGCTGGGGTGATTCCAGCCGAATTGGAATTCCTGAAAATGGTTAGACTGAAATGCTCGGAAGTAGGAGCGCTCATGATGGTCGATGAAATCCAAACGGGGTTTGGTAGGACAGGCACCTTCTGGGCGTTTGAGCAATACGATGTTGTGCCAGATGTTGTGATCAGCGCAAAAGGAATGGGAGGCGGCATGCCCATTGGCTGCTTCATTAGCACTGCTGAAATCATGTCCGTTTTCAAGGACAATCCTATCCTAGGCCATATCACTACTTTCGGTGGACATCCTGTCTCTTGCGCCTCATCATTAGCTACGTTGAGAGTGATTCAAAGTGATGCGCTGCACGAAAAAGCCAATGAGAAAGGTCAGCTCATAAAGAGTCTCCTCGTTCATAAAAAAATCAAATCAATACGGTCAAGAGGTCTGATGATGGCCGTGGAGTTTGACTCCTTTGAGGTGGTTAAGCCAGTAATTGACAGGGCGATTGAACTGGGCGTCATCACCGACTGGTTCTTGTTTAATGACCAATGCATGCGGATCGCGCCACCGCTTACTATCACCGAAGAGGAGATAAGAAAAGCCTGCAAGATGATCCTGCAGGCTTGTGATGAGGTTTGAGTTTCCTATATCAGTTCTTTCAAATCCAGGCTTATCGTTCTCTCACGTCCTGATGTAAGTATTTTTATTTCTATGGTTTCACCGCCTTTGTTCAGCTGAGATACGATCTCTGGCAGACTCATATCCGACACGGCCGTTTTGTTTATTTCCAGAAGCTCGTCATTCACCTGTAAGCCTTGGCCATTTGCAGGGCCTGTTTCATACACTCGGTGAATCAGCACCTTCTTCATGTCATCGGCCAGCTGCACTTCAAACCCACATGCATTCACATGAAAATCATTCTTCGTGCCGACAAACCTCTCCAGAAACATCGATTTGTTCTCATAGTCGAAAATCACAATGTAATTTTTCAGAATTCTGTTGCCAATGATTCCATCCATTTTCTTGTTGGCCTGAATGCCATGCTTGGCCTCACTGATCCCTATAGGTAGATTCTCAAAGCGTAATTTTCCTATTTTGAATTCCTGCACACGACCTTCGTAGTGAAGCGTCTCCGTATTGCCCAACGCCTTCACCAAGTAGGAGTAGTGCTCCCCGGTTTTCTCTGCTACATCATTCTTGCTGGCAAATTTTGAGTTGAAATCGAGCGTGGTGCCAGCGCCCGTACTCACAAAATAATTCCCTTGAAATTGCTCCCCGTTATTGAGTGTCACATTGGCTGATATGAAAGGAATGTATTGCTCAAAACCCAATGTGTATTTTTCTCCGAACCCACCATATTTATATACTCCCGGTTTATAAATTTTCATGAGTTTATTGAGTCCATCCAGCTCTACGGTGTAGTGCTGCAAAAGGTCATAGCCGATGATACCGTCTATGTCGCGCCCTATACTGATCTCAAGATGCTTCAGACTGGTGGCATATAGAGTGATGTCGCTCTCGAGTCTAAAACCCGACATTTCTATGTAGTTATGCTTGATGAGTGTACCCTCGATAGATCCTTGTGCGCTCTTTTTCTTTGACGAATGATCCATCGGCAGGTTGAGTTCAAGCGCAATGTCAGTGTCTATAACGGTGAGGCCATCTCCGGTATCGAAGATGAAATTGAGCGGGCGAGAGCCATCCACGCTAAGTCGGATAAAGGTATGGTCACCGAATATTTCCAGTGGTGAGGTAGTTAGGGGATTTTGGGCGTTTAGATTTACAGAGATTGCTATCGCAATCATCAGGACGAGCTTCTTCATTAAGACTATATTTATTGCTACTAAGGTGAAACATAAAGTTCACTCAATGAATTTCAAAAAACTAAAAAAATCTCGTTAATGATTCTTAAAGTCACAGAAACTGTAGAGTTTCTAAAAAAACAAGGGTTCGAAACACCAGAAGTGGGTATAATTCTCGGAACAGGATTGGGTGCATTAGCCGACGAAATAGAACCCATCAAATCGGTAGCATATGGCAACATTCCGAATTTCCCACTAGCAACTGTCGAGTTCCACAAAGGAAAATTGATCTACGGTACGCTCTCAGGAAAGAAAGTGATCGCTATGGAGGGCAGGTTTCACTACTACGAAGGTCACTCCATGGAAGATGTAGCATTGCCAGTGCGAGTTATGAAACAATTGGGTATTAAAAAATTACTTATCTCCAATGCAGCTGGCTGCATGAATCTGAATTGGAACAAAGGAGACCTGATGATCATCGATGACCATATAAATCTGCAACCAGATAACCCGCTGAGGGGCAGAGATGCAGGAGCATTTGGCCCTGTTTTCACAGATATGAGCCAACCGTATGATGCCCACATGAACAAGCAACTGGAGCAACTTGCGGCTGAGCATGCCATCACCATTCGAAAGGGTGTTTATGCCTCAGTAGTAGGTCCAAGTTTGGAGACGAGAGCCGAGTACAGATATCTGCGGTTGATCGGAGCAGATGCAGTAGGGATGTCCACTGTGCCGGAGGTAATAGCCGCTAATCAAATGAATCTTCCTGTTTGCGCCGTTTCTGTACTGACCGACGAATGTGACCCGGACAACCTGAAACCCATCAATATCAAGGATATAATTAGTACGGCCAAAGCAGCTGAGAAGGACCTTGTGGTACTATTCAAAGGATTGATCAGCACCTCATAAATTTCTCCGCTAATCGCTCAATCTTTTTGACTAATTTGTCCATCCAATTTTTAACTCAAATCAACCTTTATGCAAACATTGAAAGGATATAGGTTCTTTATTCTTCTACTGGTAATTGTGGTTTTGCCTCGGAATGCCCACGCCCAAGAGGAATTGAGGCCGGTTTCCACCAAATACGCCATCACCAACGCCACCGTCGTGCAGGCTCCTGGGAGAGTGATTCAGAATGGCACCATCATTTTTGAGAATGGAGTCATTCAAAACATAGGTAGCAATATTAAAATCCCGGCAGATGCATGGGTCATCAGGGCAGATTCCATGTACGTATATGCAGGATTTATATCTGGCATGTCCAACATAGGCGTCCCAAAACCAAAAGATGAACGAGTGGACCTAGACTCCAAGCTCAAACAGAATCCGCCGTACGATAAGGCGGGAATAACTCCGGCCACTAATGTGGTCGATGGAATGAAGCAAGGGGACAAGTCCATTGAAGAGTTCAGAAAACTCGGATTCACAGCAGCTGTGACTGCCCCTCATAGTGGAATGATGCCCGGTAGGTCAGCGATTATTCTTCTTTCTGACAGTAACCCCCAGGCAATGGTGCTCAAGGAAGGCTTCTCTCTTTACAGCCAATTAGATGGTGCCAGTGGAATGTACCCCAACACTGTAATCGGCGTGATGGCTAAGTACCGGGATATGTACCGAAAAGCAGTTCAAGGATTGGACTACCAAAAAAGGTATTCGGCTTCAAGCGCTGGCATGGTTCGTCCGGTTCGCGACCTCACTATTGAGTCGCTATACCCCGTGGTGAATAAGGAATTACCTGTTTCGTTCAGAGCTGAAGGCGTGAAGGACATCATGCGCGTACTCACCTTGAAAAACGAACTTGGCTTCAATCTTCATTTGGTGGAAGTCCAGCAGGGGTGGGATGCCATGAACGAAATCAAAAAATCAGGGTCTTCGGTATTCTTTTCACTTGACCTGCCCGAATTAAAGGAAGAAGAAAAAAAGGAGGATAACGAGACCAAGTCAGATGATGAGAAATCCGAAAAGAAGGCTGAAGAGCCAAAAGAAAAGACGGCAGCCGATCTGGAGAAGGAAGCACTTGAAATGAGACAAAAAGAAATGCAGACAAAGTACTACACCCAGTTGGCGGCCTATCAATCTGCGGGTGTGAAATTTGGGTTTTCCACCTTGGAGGCCAGCCCAAAGGATTTCAAGAAAGTGCTGAGCGCAATTATAAAGAATGGACTGTCGGAAGACAATGCACTTGCAGCTTTGACGACTAATCCGGCCAGCACATTGGGTGTTTCTAGTACCATGGGATCAATTGATGTAGGAAAAATGGCCAACCTTATTGTGACGGACAAGCCCTATTTCGAAGAAAAATCAAATGTGAGGTATGTGTTTGTGGATGGAAAGATGAATGAATACGAAGTGAAGAAGGAAAAGAAAAAGAAGAATGGAGACGAGCCCATTGATCCAAAAGGAACCTGGCAATTTGAGTATAGCTCGGAGGGGGGCGATACGTATTCAGGAAACTTAAAGATCGAAGGTGAGGCGGGCTCGTACACAGGCACGCTCTTTCTGAGCTTCAATGGAAGCACCAGTGATCTAACGTCTATAGAAGTGGATGGAACATCACTGAATGTAGCTGCGATGGTATCGGCAGGCGATCAATCCGTGGAGGTAACCATTTCCGTGGAAGTGGATGGAGATACGATGAGCGGCTCATTATCAGCAGGCGCTTTTGGTACCTACGAGTTAGAAGGTTCAAGAGATCCAAACAACTAAACCCAAAGACATGAAATTTTTATCAAAATACATATTTGCCCTGGCTATTCTACTTGTCTATCAAGTAAGTGCTCAGCAAAAAGGAACCGTCTTGATAAAAGGCGGAACGGTCATCACAGTCACAAAAGGCACGCTGGAAAATACTGACGTGCTGATCCGCGACGGTAAGTTTTCTGAAATAGGAAAGGGCCTGCAGGCACCCGCTGGCACCAAGGTCATTGACGCCAAGGGACTCTTCGTGATGCCTGGAATTATTGATGCCCATTCTCATTTGGCGCTGGATGCTGTGAATGAAG
>CAYORY010000009.1:0-22085 GCA_964406435.1 uncultured Roseivirgaceae bacterium
AAGCGCGCCCACAAAAACCAGGCGGGCTCTGCCGATGTCGATATACAAAAGGCACTTAAAATGATCGATTGGGATTCTTGTAAGATCCGGGTGACCGGAGAGGACTCAGGCAAAGTTGAAATTATTTCTATTAAACCCAAGAAACTTATTCTAGCGCTGAGGCATCATTCTGAGGGCGGACGATTTAGCCATGAAGAAGAGCAAATACGTCACATCATGGATCATTTGTTTTTCAAACTGAGCCTCTTTCAAAACTACGTAGACACCTCAGTAGTCAAAAAAGTGGATGTCAAGCGATACTTGAATTACTACGTAAAAATTATGGCAGATAAGCAATCCGACCGACGGGATGATGATTTTAGAGAGGCCATCTATACCTTTCTGGTGAGCTATGGTTACAAGGACGTACTCCGTCTATTCGAAAGTTTTGGATACCAGAGGGGCAATTGAGGAATAAATTTCCCTGTTTTCCACTTCTGGTTATCTTTATCGATTCTATTGAATCATTAACCAAAAAATCAACTTAACCTCAACCAACCAATGGAGCACAAACCCTATATAGATGCTGGCACCAAATTGCCTGAGATTACCCTAAAAGCCGTAATTCTGGGTGCATTATTATCCGTAGTTCTTTCTGCCGCCAATGCTTATTTTGGCCTTTTTGCCGGCCTTACTGTTTCGGCTTCTATTCCGGCAGCCGTTATTTCAATGGCCTTATTGAAGGTCTTTAAAAACTCTAATATTCTTGAAAACAACCTCGTGCAAACAGCGGCATCAGCTGGCGAGTCCCTAGCAGCCGGAGTTATTTTCACCATCCCTGCGCTCGTTATCATGGGCTATTGGGAAGAGTTCAACTATTTGGAAACCGTGATGATTGCCTTGTGCGGTGGCATATTGGGTGTGTTGTTTACCATTCCTCTGAGACGGGCGTTGATCGTGGAGGAGAACTTGAAATTTCCTGAGGGTGTAGCTACAGCAGAAGTGCTGAAGACAGGAGAAGAAGGAGGGAAGGCCGTGAAGTACCTGATTTGGGGATCTTTAATTGGAGGTTTGTTCAAGCTTGGCGATTCTGCAATGGCTCTTTGGGAGGGTATTTTCGAAAGAGCGACGCTGATACAACAAAAGGTTTATCTCTATTTCAGCTTGAATCTTTCACCAGCACTTGTCGCAGTTGGCTACATCGTAGGTCTCAATATTTCTACCCTTGTCTTCATGGGTGGGGTAATCACCTGGTGGATCGCCATGCCAATTTATATCGGTTCGAGTGGTTTTGAAACAGTTGCTGCTGACCTAGTTGCAGCAGGAAAATTTGCCAGTGTAAGTGACGTGACTGTTGACAATATTGGGGGAGCACTTTGGAGCGCCAAGCTCAGATACCTTGGCGTGGGGGCTATGGTCGTGGGTGGCTTGTGGGCTTTGCTCAGCTTGGCAGGGACACTTAGTACTGCTATAAAATCCGGAATTTCAGCCTTTAAGAAGGGGGGCACTAAAATGAATGACGTGCTGAGAACGGAGCTTGATACGCCCATGTCTTGGGTAATTATTGGAGTAGGTGTTTTGATCGTACCGATTTTCATCATTTACCAATCGGTGATACAGGATGTGCCTATTTCATTGGCAATGGCTCTTATCATGGTTGTTGCAGGATTCCTTTTCTCAGCGGTGGCAGGTTATATGGCTGGACTTGTAGGAAGTTCTAACAATCCTATTTCTGGTGTGACTATCGCAACAATATTATCTTCTGCATTTATTCTTTCAGCACTTATGGGTACTGGAGGAGAATCAGCAGGAGCCGCAGGAGCCATATTGATTGGAGCCGTTGTTTGTTGTGCAGCGGCTATTGCCGGTGATAATATGCAGGACTTAAAAGCTGGTCATATTTTAGGAGCCACTCCATTTAAGCAGCAAATCATGCAAATGGTTGGAGTAGTCGCGGGAGCCCTGGCCATTCCGTTCGTACTGAATGCACTTTTAATAGCTTATGGAATGGGAGCCCCAACTGCGGAAACACCGAATTCTTTGACGGCACCTCAGGCGACATTGATGCAAAGTGTGGCAGAAGGAATTTTTGGGATAGGTCAGCCTATTCCATGGACGATCGTTTATGTGGGTGCGGCAATCGGCGTGCTCATAATTGTTGCCGATCAGATTCAGAAATCACGGGGAGCGAATTTCAGATTACCTATTCTCGCGGTGGCAGTTGGCTTATACCTACCCTTCGAACTGGATTCATCCATTTTCATTGGAGGCGTGCTTGCATGGATGCTGACCAAATCAACAAAGGGGGCTAAGAACAAGGATCGAGCGGACAATGCAGGTTTGTTGCTTGCATCTGGTTTGATTACTGGAGAAGCCTTGATGGGAATTGGAATTGCGATAGCAATCGTTCTTGGCGTGCAGATGGGAACACCTCATGATATTGCATTCCTATATGAAAATCTGGGATTAGTAATTCTGATTCTGATATTGATTTTCATTTATCAAGTGGTTAAAAAATTGGCGAGGAGTGAGGAGTAATGACTCAATGGACATTCAATAAAAAAAGCCCCCCGACTTGTCGGGGGGCTTTTTTGTCCCATTTTGAGTTTGATGAGAATCTATAGAAATAATATGAACCCTGCGACTGCTAGTCCTACTAACAGGTAAAGGATTCTTGTATGGTTCAACCGTGCTTCCATTAGTGATCTGAAGGAATTACTTCGCAACCATTGAAAGGTTACATCCTTAGTTCGAGTAAAAGATGCATATCCGGTTGCTATAGTTGCATTCCGATCTTTGAATACTTCCGATTTTATAGAAAGATATTGTTGAGGTAATCGTTGCGCACGTTTCGGTACACATAGAAATCTGAGTCTATGCTTGCGATTTCCTTAATGCCTGCAACTTCCGATGCTATTATCAACGTGGCATCTGCCAAATCCATCGGCACATCATCGAATTTTTCACACAATTGAATAATTCTAGGAAAATGATCCTCGGACAAATCCACGATTTTTATTCCCCCGCGATTGATCCATTTGAGAAAATTGATTTGACTCTGAATGTGGAAGTCCAACATGTGGCTGACTTCAGTAATCACTGGCCATGTGGTCCAAAGAGTTCCTTCATAGGTCTCGAGAAAACGAAGAGCGGCAAGGTGATAACTATCAGATCTATCGAAAAGAGCTATCAACGGACCCGCATCAATGAGCGTGTTTCGCATTGATTTTTTTCTTCAGTTTGGATTTGTACGTCTTAGATAAGTCAGACTGGCCGCTGGAAGCAGGCCCAAATAAATCAACCCCTAAATCAAAGGAAGTCTGCTGTTGATTGGTCTTAGTAAAGTACATGGCAAGGGCTTCTTTCACAACGGAAGACTTGGACGTTGCATTTTGTTCTGCATAGTCTTGGAGCTTTTTTTCAGTATCCTTATCTAGTCTCACGTTCAACATACTCAAATGTATTACAAAAATGTAATACAAAAAAAACATTAACAAAAAAAGCCTCGAAATACTCCGAGGCTTTTATTCAAATAACTGTTCGGCTTACATCATGCCGCCCATTCCGCCACCCATTGGAGGCATAGCAGGGCTTGATTCTTCCGGAGCGTCTGCCACTACACACTCAGTAGTGAGTAGGAGCGAGGCAATAGAAGCTGCATTCTCTAGTGCCAATCGAGTCACCTTAGTTGGGTCGATGATACCGGCTTTGAACATATTCACATATTCACCATTAGCAGCATTGAAGCCGTAATCGTCTTTTCCTTTCAAGACTTCATTCACAACTACTGATGCTTCACCACCAGCGTTCTCAATGATCGTTCTCAAAGGAGCCTGGATGGCCAATTGAATAATCGACACACCTGTGTTTTGATCCTCATTATCGAGTTTCAATGAATCAAGCGATTTCATGGCTCTGATCAAGGCTACACCTCCACCAGCTACGATACCTTCCTGAACAGCCGCTCTGGTAGCATGAAGTGCATCATCCACTCGGTCTTTTTTCTCTTTCATCTCTACTTCCGTGGCAGCACCGATGTAGAGAATAGCGACACCACCAGAAAGTTTGGCCAATCTTTCTTGCAACTTCTCTTTGTCATAGTCAGAAGTTGTGTTCTCGATTTGCTGCTTTATTTGGTTTACACGAGCGGTGATGTCAGCTTTTTTGCCAGCACCGTTCACGATGGTTGTATTGTCCTTGTCAATGTTGATTTTCTCAGCAGTACCAAGGTCATTAAGTGTTGCATTTTCGAGTTTGTAGCCTCTTTCTTCAGAGATGACAGTACCTCCGGTCAATACGGCTATATCCTCAAGCATTGCTTTTCTTCTGTCACCAAAACCGGGCGCTTTTACAGCCGCGATTTTGAGTGAACCTCTGATTTTGTTTACCACCAAAGTGGCCAGAGCCTCACCTTCTACATCTTCTGCGATAATCAAAAGAGGTTTCCCGGTTTGAGCAGTTGCCTCCAGTACAGGAAGCAATTCCTTCATGTTGGAAATCTTCTTGTCGTAGATCAAGATGTATGGCGAGTCTAGCTCGGCTTCCATTTTGTCGGTGTTGGTCACGAAGTATGGAGAAAGGTATCCTCTGTCGAATTGCATACCTTCTACCGTCTTCACTTCCGTCTCTGTTCCTTTTGCTTCTTCTACAGTGATTACACCGTCTTTACCTACTTTGTCCATGGCGTCAGCGATCATCTTTCCGATCTCTTGATCGTTGTTTGCTGAAACTGATGCTACCTGAGAAATCTCATCAGATGTTTTGATCTGCTTCGATTGTTTTTTCAGGTTTTCGACTACAGTAGCCACCGCTTTGTCTATACCTCTTTTCAGATCCATAGGGTTGGCACCTGCAGCTACGTTTTTGATACCATGTCCGAAAATTGCTTGAGCGAGCACGGTGGCAGTTGTTGTTCCATCCCCAGCGTCATCGGCTGTTTTGGAAGCAACTTCTTTCACAAGCTGTGCACCCATGTTTTCTATTGGCTCCTTAAGCTCGATTTCTTTTGCTACAGATACACCATCCTTAGTCACGGTTGGAGCACCGAATTTTTTATCAAGGATCACATTTCTTCCCTTTGGTCCAAGGGTTACTTTCACTGCGTTAGCAAGAATGTCCACACCTTTTTTGATGCTGTCTCTTGCGTCAGTATTGAAAAATATTTCTTTAGCCATTATTTTAAAATTTTAGTAGTAATTAATGTGATTAAATGATTCCGTAGATATCGGATTCTTTCATGATTAGGTACTCAGTGCCATCGATAGTGATCTCCGTTCCTGAGTACTTTCCGTAAAGAACCTGGTCGCCAACTTTCACATTGAGTGGTTCGTCTTTCTTGCCAGTACCGATTGCCACGATAGCACCTCTCTGAGGTTTTTCTTTTGCCGTGTCAGGGATGATGATACCGCTTGCAGTTTTTTCTTCTGCAGCCGCTGGCTCAACGAGAACCCTGTCGGCAAGTGGTTTGAAATTTACTTTTGACATGTTGAATAAACGTTTAGGTTTTTTTGATTTTCAATTTCGACCTCTTGATCATTTTGTGTGCCAAGGGAAAGAAAGGAAGGAATCACTGACAATATTTCAGGCATTATGTCAGATTCCATTTGGCTTAGTGACAATTCGGTTTTAATTTTCTCAAAACGCCGATTTTATGGAAACACTGAAGCATGACTGGCTGACAGAAGGACTAGTGGATTATGAGTATAAGAAGTACATTCTTCTGGCCTATTTGAAGGACATTAGAAAGAGGTTTAATCATTCGGAGCTTTATCCTTTCATGTCGGATTTGGTTTTTCACTATCAAAATTTGCTGAAGGTTCGGGACAATAAACAGTTACTTTTTGAGAATTTCCCCAAGTCCCTTAGCCGGGCTGATTTTGTAAAACTCAAATTGACGTATGACAAGCTCATCAAGGATGATGAGGTCATGAGCGTGATTGAGGAGTTGATAGCTTTTGCGCTTCCCAAACTAGAACATGCCTTGGAAGAAGGGAAGGAGCTTTATGAGTTTGTGGAGTCCAATATAGAATTCAGCTCGATAGGAGTGGCTCCTATATATACTCAGGAGGGTTATTTGCTATTGAATCAGGACTATGAAAGTGACGTGGCGATTTACAGATATCAAATGACACTGTTTGAGCGATCGGATGAAAAGTACAGAAGCCTTACTACGGACTTTATCGGTAGCGAAATGCGTAGCATTGTCTGTACGTATGAATCTATCAAAATGAAATTGATTAGGAATTATTCAGATTTACCAAACCCTGCCACTTACCTGGCCATTAGCAAAATCAAATTCCCAATTCAGGAAACTGTTCTTCCTATCGCAAAAAGAATGCTTGTGAAGGAAATCAGCTGATCACTCAGCCGATGTGCTATCATCGCTCAAAAGATCCTCAAGATTTTCTCCGCTATCATCGGCTGAATCATCTGCACTTGGAAATGCCGGAGTGGAAGCTGGCGCCTGACCTGCATTTTCTAGGTTAGGGGAGGTGATGTCACTTCCTGAATCACTATCAGGCACCATCACATTAGCCCACAGCGTGAAAACAAATAAGGCTACCACCAAAGTCCATGTGGCTTTTTCAAGGAAGTCACCAGTCTTCTTCACACCCATGAGCTGGGTAGTGCCCGATCCACCAAATTGGCTAGACAACCCACCGCCTTTAGGGTTTTGAGCTAGGACGACCAGCATCAATAAAACAGCGGTGATAATAATAAGGACGATGAGGATTGTGTACATACTTTCTAACCTTGGACTTTTTCAATAAGAGCCGCAAAGTAAGATTTTTTTTCTGGGAATTTCAACATAAGCGCTTCATAGATTTGAATGGCTCGTGGTTTATTCCCTTGCTTCAAATAAATCTCAGCCAGATATTCTGAGGCAATGTCTGGTTGCCATTCGGTACTTTTCTCAGAAAGATCACTTTTGTCACCTTTCGGCGTTCGCCTTTGAATGCTTGGGTTTTCAGTAATGAATTTCTCAATTAGGTCCTTGGGACCAGATTTGTCGTCATCATCCCCACCTTTCTTTTCGCCCGAATCACCATTTGATTTACTTGATCTGGTGCCTCTTTTTCTCCGTGAGGAGGAAGCCCTGGAAACTGATGAACTCATGTCACCAGTTCCTCCAAAATCAAGAAATGCTCTAGCCGAGGATCTGCTGGCGACTTCCTCTGAAGGAGCAGGAGATTCAATTTTCGGTGGTTTGAGCTCTTCTTTGGTAGGGTCTGGCTTGGGAGTAGTTGCTTCTTTTTTGGCTTTTGGCGCTGTTTCTTTTTTTACAGGTTTCGTACCCTCTGTCTTTACATCGGCTTTTTTTAATGGAGATTCTTTTTTGGCAATTTCCGTCTTGTCATCTTCGACTTTGTCTTTCTTGGTGGGAGCCGGTTTTATGGCAATTCCCATCAATTTTTCTAAGTCTTCTCTCTTTACTTTCTGTCGGGCACCACGGTTGGCTCTTGCCGGAACCTTCTTTCTGGGAGCTTCATCCTGTGGCTTGTCTTTGGGATCAAGCACTGTGGTTTCTTCATCCTCATCTGTGTCATCCATGTTGGTGACAACCGCCGGACGCTCCTTTTTGGGTGGTCGAGGAACCTCTTTTTTGTCTTCTTTTTGCTTGGTGTCTTCAGTGACAGATGTCGGCTCAGGTTCTTTCTTTGTATCCTCTATTTTTTTGCTCTCAGCCTTCTTTTCAGGTTTAATGGTATCCTTTTCTGCTGATTTTGGAGCAACAGGTTTGGGTTCAGGCTTGAGATCATCCTCTTCTGCAAACTCCTTTTTGAGTGAATCTATCAGATTAGTGATGTTAGGCATAGGCGCCTCATTTGCCACCTTATCTTCCTTAGTAGGAGTCTTTTTGTCTTGAGAGGTTTTTTCGGTCTCACCAGTGGAGGAGCTCGATGGTTCAAAGGCCCGACCTGAACCTTCATCATCCAATTGATTTTGGATTTCCACGAAGTGCAGGCGCGACTTTCTCAGCTCTTCCATGTCCTGCTGCAATTCATCCAGGATTTGATCCACATCAGAGTGGACTGCTTCCATCTTAGTAGGCTTGGACACAGCCTCATTTGGTCCTGATTGAGGAGATTCGACTTTTTTCGATTCTTCAGCCGTCGGGAGCTTATTGGCTTTGGATTCAGACTGGGGTGAGATATTTGGTGTATCTGCCAGGAAGATAACCTCACCGTTTACGTATCGCTTTAGGTGTCGCCGATCTGTGGCGTAAATGGCCGCTGATGCGATTAAATCATTTTTATTTTCACTGTTCAGATTTTTGGATGCCCTGGCTGCTACGGACTTAGCGATAGAGAAATAGGGGTAGTCCACCAGCAATTGTTCGAGTTCTTCAAATTGACTGGCTGAGATGCTCTCTGGTGAGCGTAAATATTCTACAAACTTTTGCTTGTTCAAGGATTGGTGTTTGGACTAAAATTAAGGAAAATTACCAATTTGCAACGGAAGCATTGAAGATATCCAGAATTATCTGATCGAAGATTTCTTCAACCAGTTGATCTTCAACACTAAGCAGGTCTGTTTCGTCCGAATCAAAATCTTGAAAGAATCGGAAACTTTGGTCAAAATCGAATTGGTCGTTTTTTACATTTATGTAGGTGACTTGTACGGTGATGGTAACCCTTGTCTGGTTAGAGACTTGAATTTCATCGCCTCTTCCTGCGCGCGGCGCTACAGGGGTTACCTGGTAAGCAGAAATAAAACCATCGAATTGTAAGTCGCCATTGTTTTCCACAAGCTGAAGGCTGGTATTTTGCTGAAAATAGTCTCTCATCTTCTCGGTGAAAACCTGAGACATGTTGGACGGCCCCAAGAGGGCATTATTATAAAACTGAGCGATGGAAATCGTCTTTTCGTTATCGACTAAACTGGCTCCTGTGAACGAGTAGACCGAACACCCTGAGAGTGGGATCAGAAATAAAATCAGTCTACAAATCCTCAATTTCATATTGTTTGATCTTTCGGTAAAGGGTGCGCTCGGATATTCCCAAATCCTGCGCTGCGTACTTTCGTTTGTTTCTGTTTTTCTTCAACGCCTTCAGGATCATTTCCTTTTCTTTTTTTTCCAACGAGAGCGACTCTTCTTCATCTTCGTGGGTAATATCTTCAATTTCTATGTCATATTCATCGGAGGAGTGTTCGTCGGCTCGGATCAAAACAGGTTCATTAAGCATTGGTTCTGACGGAGGTCTCAGCTCGGAAATGTGTTCCTTTTTATCCTCAAAAAGATGTTTGTGGTCTTGCAAAATTTCGTGACCAGATGCATCCTCTTTGAGAATTTCTAGGACCAATCTTTTCATCTCAGTCATGTCGCTTTTGAGATCGAAAAGAACTTTGTAAAGAATATCTCTCTCAGAGAAATTATCGGATGATCCATCTTTGCCAACGACAGCAGGCAGATTTCGATCGGAGGGTAGGTACTTTCTGAGGGTGTCAGGTGATAGCTCACGTTCCATTTCTAGCACGCTTATTTGCTGCACCAGATTTTTTAGTTGTCGGATATTACCCGGAAAATGATAGCTCAGCAAGACACGCTGTGCCTCTTGTGTGAGGGTGAGCGGTTTGCTTCGATAGGTTTCAGAAAGGTCAGAAGAGAATTTCCTAAATAAAAGTGCAATATCGTCCCCTCGTTCTCTAAGCGCGGGAACATAAATGGGCACGGTGCTCAGTCGGTAAAATAAGTCCTCTCTGAACTTGCCCTTTGCCACGGCATCCAGCAAGTTTACGTTAGTGGCAGCAATGACGCGGACGTCTGTCTTTTGAACCTTCGAAGAGCCGACTTTAATAAACTCTCCGTTCTCCAAAACCCGGAGCAGGCGAGCCTGGGTAGCCAGTGGCATTTCCCCGATTTCATCTAAGAAAATGGTGCCTCCATCGGTTACTTCAAAGTATCCCTTTCGGTGATCGTGTGCTCCTGTAAACGCACCTTTCTCATGACCGAACAACTCCGAGTCAATGGTGCCCTCAGGGATAGCACCGCAGTTGATGGCTATGAATTGTCCATGTTTGCGGTGGGAGAGAGAATGCAAAATCTTCGAAAAGGATTCTTTTCCTACACCACTTTCTCCGGTAATGAGCACCGACATTTCCGTAGGGCCCACCTGAATAGCCACGCGTAGGGCATGAAGCAATTTTGGGGAATTGCCAATGATACCAAAGCGCTGCTTTATGGTTAGAATTTCCTGATCTGAAACGGGCGTCATGCTACTATTTCTCCAAATAAAGTGGCCGGGTTGCAATCGTGTACCCTAACCTTCACGTATTGTCCTTTTTTGATATTCTTGGCAGGGAAGATGATGACCTTATTGGCGCTGTTTCTACCCTGCATGCTTTCTATGGATTTTTTGCTCGTCCCTTCTACCAGTACTTCAAAGGTGCGACCGACATCCAGCTTGTTTCTTTCGAAAGATATTTCGCGTTGCTTGTCTATTATTTCCTGTAGCCTTCGCTTTTTGATGTCAAGTGAAATATCGTCTTCATATTTTTTAGCTGCCAAGGTGCCTGGTCGCTCCGAGTAGAAAAACATATACGAAAAGTCGTACTTCACATAGTCCATCAGCGAAAGGGTGTCCTGGTGCTCTGCCTCCGTCTCAGTGCAGAATCCGGCAATCATATCAGAACTGATACCGCATTCTTCACCTAGTATTTCCCTAATGGCGTCCACACGATTAATGTACCACGCCCGATCGTAGGTGCGGTTCATCATTTCCAACACCCGCGAATTGCCGCTCTGTGCGGGCAGGTGGATATAATTACAGATATTGTGGTATTTCTTGATTGTATGCAGCACCTCGTTGGTAATGTCTTTGGGGTGTGAGGTAGAGAAACGAACACGTAATTCGGGGCTGACCTTAGCCACCATCTCTAGCAAATGAGCGAAATTGACTACCTCGCTGATTTCATTTTTTTCAAGTCGAGCTTTATTGTTTTCTACTTCGGACCATTTGTAAGAGTCCACATTTTGTCCAAGAAGGGTAACCTCGCGGTATCCTCGATCGAATAAATCTTTTGCTTCATTGACGATCGAAAGAGGATCGCGGCTTCTTTCTCGACCTCTTGTGAAGGGTACTACACAAAAGGAGCACATGTTATCACACCCACGCATGATGGATATGAAAGCTGTCACGCCATTGGAGTTCAGTCGAACTGGTGTAATGTCTGCATAGGTTTCTTCGCGCGAAAGAAAGGTGTTCACACCTTTCTCACCTTCATCGGCCTGTTCGATGAGTTTTGGAAGGTCGCGATAGGCATCAGGACCTATGACCAAATCAACGATCTTCTCTTCTTCAAGCAGTTTGGCTTTCAGTCGTTCGGCCATACAGCCCAGCACCCCCACGGTTACATTTCTGTTCTTTTTCTTTTTTATGGAATTGAAATACTTCAACCGATTTCGCACGGTTTGTTCTGCCTTTTCCCTGATGGAGCAGGTGTTAATCAGAATCAGTTCTGCATCCTCAGCCTTGGCAGTAGTATCAAAACCTTCCTTTCTTAAAATTGAGGTGACTATTTCACTATCAGAGAAATTCATCTGACAGCCGTAGCTTTCAATGTACAGTTTTCGTGCGGAAGTATTGGAGCCCTCCTCTGAGACTTTGAACTCGCAGCTCACCTCCTCTTTCACTGCATTTATTACATCAATATCGGCAATTAATCCACTCATATCAGGGCGCAAAGATAGATGTCCTTCTCTTTTAAGTGACAATCTGGCAGAGAACTTAATGATCTTTTCCATCGAATAGTTTCCTTTGCGAAATGGCGATAATTCAAGAGGTTCGGGGCAAGCGTCCCAAGATGGGAAAGGAATGCTGGTTTGCAGAAAATGCCGTGGTGGTAGGGGATGTTGAGATGGGAGATCAATGTACTGTTTGGTTTGGTGCGGTAGTGAGAGGAGATGTGCATTCCATAAAAATCGGGAACAATACCAACATTCAGGACAATGCAACCATTCATTGTACGTACCAAACAGGCCCGACTGTTATTGGGTCGAATGTCACGATCGGGCACAATGCAATAGTCCATGCCTGCACGTTGGAGGATAATGTCCTTATAGGTATGGGGTCGATAGTGATGGATCATGCAGTGGTGCAAAGTGGAGCTATTGTGGCTGCTGGTGCTGTCGTATTGGAGCATACCATTGTAGAAGCCAATTCAATTTATGCCGGAGTTCCGGCCAAGAAGGTGAAAGAAGTGGATGGAGGCAATTTGGCAATGATGGAACGAATCGCTGGCAATTACGTGAAGTATGCTTCTTGGTTTAAAGATGAAAAGAAATGAATATTCTAGTTAAATTTTTACTCAATGCAGTGGCAGTCCTTGTAGCCGCTTACCTGCTTCCAGGCGTGTATGTGGAGGGGTTCCTGACGGCCTTTGTCATTGCTATCGTTTTAGGTTTGCTGAACGTAACCGTCAAGCCTTTGCTCATTATCTTGACCATTCCGGCCACAGTGCTGACCTTGGGACTGTTCTTATTGGTCATAAACGCGGTGGTTATCCTTATTGCCGACAGTCTGGTTTCGGGCTTTTCAGTTGACAATTTTTGGTGGGCCCTTCTATTCAGTATTATTCTATGGCTTATCAACTCCCTGTTCAGGGACCTGAGTGGTGACAAGGATAAAAAAACCAGGACTCTTTAAAAGCCCTGGTTGTTTTTTCGTGTGTTGAACTACTTGCTCCAATGATCCGAAGTAGGGGAGGGCATGTAGAAGCCAAATGGATCTTCGTCGAAGTGAGAGGTGTACCATGGCTTTTGAGTTACTGAGCGGAGGTCTGCCAGTTTGATATCTCTCGGATCAGCATGTCCCAGAACTTTAGTCAGTTCCAGCATGTCGTGGTGGAACCCTTCCAGGTATTGGTGAATTCTTGTAGACTTTTCCGGGATGTTGATCCCATGCATTCTCCATTTGTTGTTAGTAGTAATGCCTGTGGGACATTCATTGGTGTGACATTTCAATGCTTGTATACATCCGATGGAAAGCATGGCAGCTCGGGCAGTCTCGATGGTATCTGCTCCCACAGCAAAGGCAAGCGCGGCATGAGCGGGAGTGAAAATTCGCCCTGATGCACTCAAGACCACCCGGTCTCGAATCCCGGCTTTGACCAATGCGCGGTGCAAGTAGGCCGTGGTTTCTATTGCCGTACCGTATCCTACATAGTTGACGAAGAGATTTGGTCCGGCTCCAGTGCCACCGTCTGCACCGTCCAATTGGATCATATCTGGCCCTTCGCCTGTTGCCTTCATGGCGTCTACTAGTAGGTCAATTTCGGATAGTTTGCCGATACACATTTTGATGCCCACCGGAAGCCCACTTAGTGAGCGTAGGTGCTTGGTAAAATCCATCAATTTCAAAATGGCTCCTTTTGAATCTGTATCGTAGAGTTCGGCATGCTGGGCAGGAGATATCACGGTTTTACCCACTGCGACTTTACGCACATCAGCAATCTCAGGAGTTACTTTGGCTCCTGGTAAGTGTCCACCAATGCCTGGCTTGGCTCCTTGTGATATTTTAAGTTGGATGGCCTGAATATTTGGAAATTCACCAAGCGTCTCTTTAAAAAGTCCTTCGTCCAGGACACGCGTAGGCTCACCATTCGGTAGGGTGGCGTTTTTTCCTGCCCCAAATTTACCAGTGCCAAGCTGCCATACCACATCGTTTCCAGCTATGCCATGAGGGCCGCATCCGCCTTCACCTGTGTTCACAAAGGCCACATCTTTTGCTCCTAGACTCAGACATTCTGCAGCTCGATAGTTCAAAGCGCCATAGCTCATTGCTGAGATATTTATTGAATTCTTGATCAGGAAGGGTTTCACATTTTCGCGATGTGCCCCTACCGTGACTCCATAGGTCGGTTCACTTGTAACTCCGAAATTCCTGTGAAGCAGTCTGGTGCTGGCTGTATTTTCAGGATCGTAAATGTCTAGTTCGGTACCAAAACTCGACAATGACTTTACTCCCTTTGCTTTCTGGTAAATGTAATCTCTCACAATCTTGGGCATGGGACGACCGTCGGTATTGGTCTCATTGAAATACTGTAGGTATTTGTCTCTGAAAACGTCTTCGAAAATGTATCTCAGCCTTCCGATTGGGCCATACACACGCGTGATGGTATGGTCATCCTGAATGAACGTATCCCGAATTCCGAACAGGAGCAAGGAAAGAAAAAGTGAGGAGGCTCCCCATTCCCATCCTTTGTAAATCCACAGGGGAATGCAGGCTAATGCTAAAAGGAGTGACAAATACTCGACAGGGCGCTGAAGGGGGGGGATATACCCTGGAGGGGTCAGGGTGTTTGCTTTGCCTTTGGTGCTGTACTTACCTAGTACGCGTCTGGAGATTGCGGATATTTTGTAGGCCATGAGATTTGGTTGGTAAAACTGACGGGAAAATACAGAATAAAGAGCGGAGAAAAAAAGATCAGTAGGCGTCTCGAATTCCTTCTAGTAATTCTTGCATGCCTTCTTTTATCTCATCAGTCGGACGTACGAAATGGTTATTCATAAAGGAGAAAGCCATGAGTTTTCCTGATTTTGTTATTAGAAATCCACTTAGGTTATGAACGTTCGAAAGGGTGCCTGTTTTACCAAGAATGTATGGCTCTGAGGGTTTCTCAGGATTGGTAGGGTCGGGTGTGTTTTTGTACCAGTTTCTTATCGTCCCAGATTCTCCGCCTTTAGGAAAAAGGTTGTGAACTTTTGACCAACCATACTCCTGATAGATTTTCTGCAGGAGCCTGACCTGATCCAATGGTCGGCTAAGGTTATATCGAGAAAGACCCGACCCATCGACCCATTCGGGACTGATGTCATTCAGCCACTTGTCTATGACGAATTCTCTGAATTTTTCCTGGTCGGTGAATCCATTTTTCCAAGCGGTCATAATCAATAGCTGCTCGGATAGGAAGTTGTCACTGTCCTGCATTATTCTCCTTAGGACAGTATCCGTGGGCTGTGAATAAAGGGTGTCCATCTTTAGTTTTCTGAACGAGCCCATCTGCACGCTCATCTTTGATGTGTCGGACAGCAGCTTTGTCACCAGGGATTTGCTGTATTTGAAAGGTACGTCTTTCTCGAAACTCCAATTTGGATATCTGATTTCGGCGCTAAAGTGATTAAAATTTGGCGCTCTCTTTACAGTGTTGGATCTGCGTGTGTTGTTTTTCTGGATTTCTACCAGTTCGTTGAACAAGCCGGGCTGAGCCTTTATTTTGTAGCGTTCGTATTGGAACCGTACGATATTGCCATAGATGGGCATCCAGCTGAGTTCGGGCATGTAGCCGGAATTGTAATCATCCCACATCCATCCGATTCCGAAGCTGTCAAGTTCTTCAGTAGGCCATTCTATGGTCACTGGTTTATTCGTTCGAGTTATTTTTTCGAGAAGCGGATGTTTGTCGAAATATTGATTCAGGAAGGTGGGGGCTCCGATAGGGCGAATAAACAGGGTGTCCGCTGTTTCCCGAACCAACGCTCCTGGTAGCTTGTCTCCAAAACTCCGAAGTGCGGCGTAGAGCGTCAAGATTTTTACATTAGATGCCGGGGTAAAATACTTATCGGCGTTGTAGTCCACGACTACTTGATTTTTGGCAATATCCAGCAAGCAAAATCCTGTGAAGTGCGAAGAAAACACATCCGATTTTTTGAGATAATTGATCACGTCGCGCTGGACCGCAAAGTCTTTGATATTAAATTTTTCAGCAGTTTCAATCGGTTCTCCACCCTCCGACCCGAGTATAGTTTCGACTTTTGATTGAAAGAGGGTTGTATCTGCAGAAGGCTTGGCAGGTTGTGCCTGATCTTCCTGTGGAGGAACTGGAGTGACAGGCTGCTGTGTTTTACATCCAATCAGCAAAACCACTGATACCGCTAAAATCCAAAGCGCACATTTCAAAGACAAAAATATTTTCATAGCTGTGAGGTTCATTTGGAGAAACTCTGGTTTCACAATATTTGCACGTAAAACCCGATCTTCAATGATTCTTGTATTTTTTTTTTGTAAGACTTTTTAGGTTATTTTGGCCATCAGTTTAGTCTTACCAACTTTATAAAATCCTATAATCTAATCAGATGAGTATCCTTGATTTAATCACGCTGTTAATCTTTTTGGCGGCCATTTTCACCTTGATCAATATTTCGATATTGAAGCTCCCTTCAACTATCGGTCTGATGACCATTGCGCTGGTAATGTCGGGTCTGATTTTACTTTCAGGGTATTTTTTCCCGAGTTTATATAACGCCGCAGAGCACATAGTTTCGGAATTCGACTTTCAGCAAGTGCTCATGAACGTGATGCTCAACTTCCTGCTCTTTGCGGGTGCGCTTTCTACGGATCTTGGCAAATTAATGGAAGAAAAGGTGCCTGTTTTTGTACTTGCCACTCTGGGAACGCTCATTTCCACGTTTGCAGTAGGATTTTTGGTTTGGAAAATTTTCCCGTTGGCGGGCATAGAAATCGACCTTATCTATTGTCTATTGTTTGGTGCTCTCATTTCGCCTACTGATCCAATCGCGGTTTTGGCACTTGTGAAGAAGGCCGGCTTATCTAAGAAGTTGGAAATCAAAATAGCGGGGGAATCCCTATTCAATGACGGTGTAGGAGTGGTGGTATTCTTGACAATACTTCAGATAGCAATGGCTCAAAATGGGGTGAACAGTGGACACGGACATGGAGGTGAAATTACCGCCGGAAGCGTGGCACTTTTGTTTGGCCAGGAGGTAGTTGGTGGAATTTTATTAGGTGCCCTCTTCGGTTTCCTTGGTTTTAAACTCTTGAATTTCATAGACAATGACCATGTGGAGCTGGAAGTTTTGGTGACTTTGACTTTGGTAATGGTAGGCGGAAGAGTGGCAGAGTTACTGCACATTTCAGGTCCGCTTGCGATGGTGGTAATGGGACTGTTCATTGGAAATCAGGGACGAGAGGCAAGCCTTGCAAATGCCACCGGAGAATACGTTTATAAATTTTGGCATTTGCTTGATGAAGCTCTGAACGCCATTCTGTTCATACTTGTGGGACTTGAAATTCTGGTAATAGTCGAGTCCTTTAATCTAAATAGCCTCAAAGTGGGAGGGATTGGTGTGCTGATTGTTCTTTTTGCCAGATTTCTCGGAGTTGCACTTCCTATTGGAGCCATGTCATTCTTCAGAAAATTTGAGCCTGGTACGATTAAGATTTTGACTTGGGGTGGACTGAGAGGGGGTATATCCGTTGCTCTTGCACTTTCCTTGCAGGATTTTGAGTGGATAGACGAATCGGTTCGTCAGATCATACTGTTCACCACCTATGTCATTGTAGTATTCTCGATATTGGTTCAAGGCTTGACTATCGGGAGTCTATTGAAAAAGTAATGTTTAAATCCCGCGAATCGGAGTAAATTCGCGGTAGTTGATTTTAAGAACTAAGCGGAATATAGAATATTATGAAATTAAGTATTGCTGAAGGCCTTTATTTGATTGCTCTTGATGATGAGGAGGGGAGATTATTGGCTGCTGCAGAGAAGAGCATTGTCCCTGGATTGTTAAGTGCTGCGGTTTTGGAATTGTACATTCAGAAAAAGATAAACCTTTCTGGTGGACACATCGAAGTGACGGACAGTTCTGGAACAGGCAATGGTATCCTTGATCAAGTGCTTCATAAGCTTCATTCTGGTGCAGAGCTCGTTGCTGAAATCAAGAATCTTGAACATCACTTCAAGAACATCATGGATGATTTTAACCAATTGCTGGCTCAGCGCGGTATTCTTCAAAAGGAGGAAACGAAGCTTCTGTGGATACCTCTCTCAGAGAGAATGGATAATGCCAATTATGCCTTTGAGCAGGAAATAAGGAACAACCTGCAGGCGATGGTTTTTAAGAGCGCCAAACCCACACCTTCATTTGCTGTGCTGATGTCGTTGATTTACGATTGCGGCATTTTGGAAGAGGTCTTCCAAGATAGAGATGATCTAGTAGATGCTGTGAAAGTGGCGAAGGATATGCCGTCTTCTCCAGCCTTGGATGAAAACCTCTCTACTGCGCTGATTACACTGAAAAGTTTCTTCGGGAAGTAGGGCAATTATTTAAGCTGAGAAAATATTAAGACATGCTGAAAGCATGTCTTTTTTTTATCTAGACAGCAGACTATCCTGCTCTAGTTGATCCAATTCCTGCTGTTCTTCATTAAGATGTTTTTTGAACAATTCGTCAAATTCTGCCTGCACTTGAGTCTCAGTTTTTGAGGTAGTTGCAGCCAATATTTTCACCTGAAAATCACTCACCGTTTTTATATAGGCCAAAAGGGTATCCTGTTTCTCAAGCATGACATTCCCCCTTAGGGCCATAAATCCAAAACCTTCATGTGGATTGTTGTTATCACGCTCAAGCATCAGGTACTCAACCCCATCAACTTTCACTCGTGTGAAGTGCGAATCCTTGAAATTGTCTTCAATGACTCTGGGACGAAATTCCTCACCCTCGTTGAGGTCTCTGTTTTTGCATGAGACCAAAAGTAAAATGGATGCGGCAATCAGTAGATTTTTCATGAAGCTCTGTTTGAAATGTATCCTTCTTCTACTCCAAACAACTTGGTGAGGAGCTTAAATGCTTTTCCATTTAGTATCACAACCAGATAATCTCCTGGGGCAATTTTCAAGTCTCCGTGGGGATTTTTGATAAGTTTTCTGTGTCCAAGTTTGTCGCGCTTGGTGATACCTATGAGTACAGTATTGTATCTCTTTTTCATTTCGAAAAAGGCTTCCTGATAGGAATGACCGATCAGTGGATTCGTTTTGGTAACCAAAAATTGCTTGATATCATAGTCGCCATCGCTTTTGGCATAAGACATGATGGACTCGCTGTAGCTTGCCACATCGGGTTCGAAGATGTAGGAAGCGAGCAACTTAGAGCTGATTTCAAATTTAGAAATGGTGTTGATCACGCCAGCGTTGACAAACGTCTGTTTCAAATCACCATTGTCCAGAGTCACTACAAATTCAACTTGTGGGAATACCTTCTTTACGTTCAGAATATACACCAATTTGTCCGTGTCGTTTCCGTGATTAACAAACACGATTGCGGACTGATCCACATTGGCCTTGTTGAGCATTTCGTGATTGGCAAAATCCGTGTAAAGTGTAAAAATTTTATTGGAGCTGTCTGGGTATCTCTCAAGAATACTATCAATGTCGGCCTTATCATCTACGATGATCGCTACTTTTTTGCTCACTCCTACGAGTTGGTCCACCACCATTTTGCTGAAATCATTCCAGCCTATAATCACGGCATGATCTTTAAATGAAGTTCCAGTGTGTCCCAATTTCCGATTTTCCTTTAGTGTTGTCATTAGCATAGAGAATTGTCCGACCAGTAATCCGTAAAAAGCCAGACTGGATAAAATAAAAATAAAGCCGATATATCGGCCAAACAGCGTCGCTGGAAAAATATCTCCGTACCCTACGGTGGTCAGAGTCACCAGCGAATACCAAATAGCATTTTCATAATTATTCAAAGCCGATTGGTTGCTGTCTTTCTCAACATGAATCAGCAGCGTAACCAAAAGAAAGTAAACAACCAAGCCAATAAAATAGGCCAGAGCGACTCGTTGAGCTTTGTTTTTCAGTCTTAACATTCAGGTTGGTTTAGCCTTGCCGAAGATAATTCAAACTTTTGGAATGCCCTATGCCTCTCATCTGCCAAATCCTCTTAGCTTGATCTTGGTGAGCATTCTTTTGGTATCCAGGGGAAAATCACCCTTCATCATCCAATCATAGAAACTGGGCTCTTGTCGCAGTACTTCCTCCACGGATTTTCCTCGATGCTTCCCAAAGTTGAATACTTCTACTCCGTCTTTGAGAATCATTCGCCCGGCCAGGTCGACCATTTGGTTTTGTGAGAGTCGGTTGATGGAACTCACATCATTTTGTATTTGGCCAAGTGGATTACCCAGTGAATCGACCACTTCCTGTCCTTCATATTTCTGGATTTGTCCCAACAGCACTTCGTAGGTTGCCTGGGTATCTGCAGCGGCACTGTGCGCATTTTCCAGATCCTTACCACAGTAGAATTTATAGGCGGCAGTAAGATTCCGTTTTTCCATAATGTGAAAAATCTTCTGCGCATCCACTATTTTTCTATGATCAATCTCAAACTCCACATTGGCTCGCAGGAATTCCTCGACTAACATAGGCAAGTCGAAGTGCACGACATTAAATCCTGCTAAATCGCATCCTTCCAGCCAATCAGCTAATGATTTGGCTACTTGTTTGAAGGTGGGCTCATCCCGCACGTCCTCATCATATATGCCATGTATTGCGCTGGATTCAGGTGGAATGGGGATGGTCGGATTGATCTTTCGGCATTTTTCCTCTTTGGTGCCATCTGGAAAAACTTTGATCATGGCCATCTCCACGATTCTGTCCTGAGATATGCTGGTGCCGGTCGTTTCGAGATCGAATACTACCAGGGGGTTGGTAAGATTGAGTTTAAACACTGACCTAATTTATAGTGCCTGATTGAATCTAGCTTCGTTTATTCCTATTCGCTTTAGAAGACCCTTTGCTGCTTCTTGTGTATCATTTTTGTATGCCACCCGGTGAACGTCTTTTCGCTCTTTGCTGCAAATTTCATTTACTACTTTGTCACCTTCGTTGTACACCACAGTGCCTGATTTAGGCAGAGAATCAACAAGTAATTCAAATTTGTCTTTTTCTTGATCAGGAATGAGATCGATCAAGGCAATATGTGGCTCAAGCGCTTGATTCGCGTCATCAGATATGATAAATACTATTGGTCCTTCGGAAATGCGCTGAGCCTCTGGTAGCACATAATCGTAGGCCTTTTTATGAAAATCCAAAACCCGCTGACAATGACTGAAAATTTCTTGCGCTCTTTTTCCGGTCAGGAGAATGCGTTGATGATGTTGTATTTGGTCTAGGCTTATTGACATAGTTAGGTTGAAGTCGTAACTCAAATATAGTGATAGCAGCGAAACCCTAGATCTTTGCTGAGTGTTGATAAACATGTAGAGAACTGGGGGGTTACTATTTATTCTTTTTTGTCAAAGGATAACATGGTGAAACTACTTTTGTGACCGTATTTATTCCTAAGCAAACAGCACGCATGTCTGAGAAATCATCTGCCTTAAAAGTAACGAGCAAACGCACCACCGGAGCAACCAATCTGTCGGATCAGTTAGGCAAGCTTCCACCACAAGCCGTGGAAATAGAAGAGGTGGTATTGGGCGCATTGATGCTGGAGCGAGATGCCCTCTCTAATGTGATCGACATCCTGCATCCTGAGAGTTTTTATAAGGAATCACACCAGTCCATTTTCGAAGCAATTGTTAATCTTTTCAACAATAGTGAGCCAGTAGATATCAAGACGGTCACCCATCAGCTGCGCAAAAATGGTAAGCTCGAACTGGTAGGAGGCGCCTACTACGTGTCACAGCTGACCTCCAAGGTAAACTCTGCGGCTAACATAGAAACGCATGCAAGGATCATAGCAGAGCAGTCAATCAAGCGCGAACTGATACGTATTTCCTCTCAGATACAGCGCGATGCATACGAGGATACAATGGATGTATTCAAGCTCCTCGACAGGACAGAGCAGTCCTTGTTTGATGTGTCAGAGTCCCACATTCGAAAGAACTACGACAAGATGAGCTCCCTTCTGCATCGAGCTATTGAAGAGATTCAGATAAAGAAGGATAAAAAGGATGGACTTACGGGAGTGCCATCTGGCTTCTCTGCATTGGATCGAGTGACTTCCGGGTGGCAGCCGTCGGATTTGGTCATCATAGCCGCAAGGCCGGGTATGGGAAAAACTGCTTTCGTGGTTTCAGCCCTTCGCAATGCCGCCGTGGATTTCAAAATTCCTGTAGCCATTTTCTCCCTGGAGATGTCTTCAGTACAGTTAGTCAATAGAATGATCTCGGCTGAAGCGGAGCTGGAAAGTGAAAAAATTAAGCGTGGTGATTTGGCCGATTATGAATGGGAGCAGCTCCTTCATAAGACCACAAGGTTGTCGGATTCCCCAATCTTTATTGATGATACACCGGCGCTCAGCATTCTGGAACTAAGAGCCAAATGCCGACGACTGGTTTCACAGCATGGAGTGAAAT
>CAYORY010000010.1:0-21390 GCA_964406435.1 uncultured Roseivirgaceae bacterium
AAGGTGCTCAAACTCAAACCATAGTTGACCAGATAAAGAAGTGTCCATCTGGTGCACTTAGCTTTGAAATGGAAGGAGCTTCTTCTGAAGAAGCTGACCCAATAAAGGAAACGCAGATGGCGGAGGTAATAGAAAACGGTCCGCTGAGGGTGCATGGCACTATCGAAGTGAAATTCCCGAATGGTGAGGTGCACACCAAACACAAGGTGACGGCCTTTTGCCGATGTGGAGCTTCCTCAAACAAGCCATTTTGCGATGGCACTCACAAGAAAACCGACTTTAGGGGGTAGACTTACTCGGTAATCTCGATTTCGTATTCTCTAACAAAAGCCACCTTTGACTCTCCCCCGGCGGGAGTGCGGTCATCGATAGTTTCTGAATAATTTCTGGAAATTGTGAGACGAGCCGCTCCCGTGGGTAGGTTGATTAGATGATCGGAGTGAATTTCGATCAGGTCACCAGTATTGAAGCTGCAAATCGTACCATCCACATGTGATTCCACCGTGATTACAAAATCGTCATTGCCTTTGGACAGTTGGTCTCCCTCCCAGGGAAGTTTGTAGTAGGTGTACTTCTTCAAGGTGGTTACGGGCTCTTGCAGGTGGTAAGCATAGACCGGCACTTGGTTGAAATAGACTTGGCCTGTTTCGTCAGTCCATTCATACTCTCCCTCAAATAAACCATCCAACTTTCTGGTATAATGCAGCCCGGCGATGATGTCCTTTTTCTCGCGAAGTTTCACTGCCTCGAAGTAGATGGGGTTCGAAACTTTAAGCGGAGTTTGTCCAAATCTGAAACCCAGAGTCGCCTGAGTGGTTGCTCGCGTGGCATTGAACTCAGTATGATAGAAGGTTTGGATTCTCTCCTGATTTACGTCGGCTGCATCTTCCACGGAGTAGCAGGATGCGAGAACTGAAAGAAGCACGATAGTGGGGAAAAAGAGACGTTTCATAGATCAAAAGGTAAGTCTCTTGTTAGTCCTATTCAGCAGTGCTAACCCCTAATGAGAATCCATTTCGGTCCATTTGCAGAGCGCATCGGCGGCTCGCTTAGAGGCTGGCTCAAAACCAATTTTCTCCTTCACTTCATTGTAATCCGCAAGCATCTTGGCGCAGTAGGTCGGATCAGTCAGGATTCTATCGACCTCTTCCAGCACGGTCTTGCCATTGAAATCTTCCTGGATCAATTCCCTGATTACCGGCTTGTCTGCAATCAGATTCACCAGTGAGAGGTACTCCACGTTGATGATGGCGCGCCCTACTTTATATGTGAGCCAGCTGGTCTTGTACACGACCACTTGGGGCGCACTAAGTAGACAAGCTTCCAGGGTAGCCGTTCCGGAGGTCACCACGGCAGCATTGGCTGCTTTCAGGATGTCGTACGTTCGATCGAAGATTACTTCCACATTCTTCAGCCTATCCAGCTCTTCATAAAGTTCATGAGGCAGATTATTCACCCCTGCCACAAGAAACTGATAGGTTGGCCTTATCTCAGCCATTTCTTTGATTACAGGCATGGCTGAGTTCAGTTCTTGCAATCGACTGCCAGGAAGAACGGCTATTCTGGTTTTGTTGGATTCCTCCAGCGGCTGAAAATCAAACGTGCGGACACTGTCCATTAATGGATTGCCGACATATTCCACCGGAAAATCCAGCTCCTTGAAAAACGCTACCTCGAAGGGGAGAATGACGAGCATTTTGTCCACCACCTTTCTGATGGTTTTAATGCGTCCTTTTTTCCAAGCCCAAATTTTGGGAGAAATGTAATAACACGTTTTTATGCCGAGTTTTTTCCCGAATTTGGCCATTCTAAGATTGAATCCTGGGAAGTCCACCAGTACTAGGACGTCTGGCTGGAAGTCCTTAATTGCCCTCTCACATTCCCTCAATCGGGTTTTAATTGTGCCTAGGTTTTTAATTACCTCCCATAGGCCCATGAAAGAATAGTCCTTATAATGGCGAAGTAGTTTCAAGCCTTCTCCTTCCATCATGTCACCACCAAAGCCCACGATTTCTGCCTCAAGATCACGCCTTTTTAGTTCTTTGATCAAGTTAGACGCATGCAGATCACCAGATCGCTCACCAGCAATAAAGAAATACTTCATACGATAAATGTAGGGAGGTTATTCCGATGATCCGGCATCCTGCTCGGATTGAGGCACTGGAAGTATGAATTTCGGATCCGTCAGAAGTGTACCATTAATATCTTCATCCCTTCGTTTCATATCGTGAAATAGAATTCCTTCGTACAGAAATTCCCTCCTGCGTTCGACCAAAATACTATCGTACAGGTCGATCCCGATGAAGAAATCGGAAGCATCCAATTCGGTAATTCCTGCCCTAGACCGGATGGCATTCATGTCCTCTAGCGCGACAGGATCCACCACCACCGGACTAAGAAATGCACGAGCTTCGGCCCGTGTAAGCAACACTTCAGCAAGTCGTATCACGGGAATGACAGTGTTGTTGGCTAGGAATTTTCCGGGAGAAAGGGTCTCTGTGTTGAGGACGTTTTGATAAAAAGCATCGGTGATATCTTCAGGGCCTTCACCCGAACCAACCTCAGCGTCCAATGTGCCGCGTAAGTCCGTTGAACTGTATTCAGGGCTGTGGTCAAAATCTTCAAAAAGGTTATTCAGATAAAACGAGCTAATCCTCATCGCGCCTAATCCCTGGTTGTTGAGAGAAGAGTAGTAATTAACTATCCCTGTACCATTCGAAATATTTCCGGAGTTATTTGCCGCGGTTTGTTGTATTGCGAAGATGTCTTCAGTACTGTTGGATGTATTGTTAAATGCTGCCTGCGGTGTCGCTGCTAGCTCGAAGGGGCCTGACAAAATATTATCTGCATAGGTAATAGCGGAAGCGTACGCATTGGTATGCATAGACAATCTCATCAGATACGCCTGACAGGCATAATATGAAATATTCTCTCCGTTTCTGCCTAACGATTGCAAAAGTGCTGAGGCTCCAATTAAATCTTCTTCCACTTTCGTGTAAATCTCTTGCAGGGTGTTGAAGGCAGGCGATGAGCCTGGCACCTCCACGGGCTCCAAAAGAAGTGGTAAGACCAATTCAGAGACAGTGCTGGATTGGTATTCCGGCCCCCAAAGTCTGGCCATCTCGAAATACAAAATGGCTCTCATGGCGAGCGATTCTCCTTCGATCCTGTCCCGCTTGGCAGCACTGACATTGTCGATATTCAAAAGAATACTATTGAGCGTATTGATAGTCTCATATGCTCTCCTCCAATTGGCTTCCACTCTGGGGTTGATAGCCTGAATATCCACATCTGCAAAATCGGAATAGTTTGGCCCGCTGATATCATCCCAGGTCACCTCAAATGGCTCTATGGCCATCAATGAAGGAATCATGACGAAATCTCCACCGAATAATTCGCCTCCATCTACACCGTCATTTATGCCTGCCAGATTAAAGTAAGCGCCATTGAGTGCTTTCTGAATTCCCTCCTCTGTGGTGAATATGTCTCCGGTAATGTTCTTTTTGGCTTCAACGTCAAGCAATGAATTGCATCCTGTGATACCAGCCAGAATGACCACCAGAAGCGCTATTTTTTCCAAGGTTCTCATAGTCCGATCTTAATTCCTGTTGTAATAATTCTTGGCTGTGGTGCAGTGAAATTATCCACGCCCTTGTTGAGGTTTTGTCCTAGAGTGCCTGTCGTCGGGTCGATATACACGACATCTGGGTCATAGCCTACATACTTGCTTATTGTCAAGAGATTCTGTCCGCCAATGTACACCTCCGCTTGTCTAAGCTTCAATCGATCAAGTATCGTTTGTGGTAGTTGGTAGGTTAGGATCAAATTTGTAAGCCGCGCATAGCTGCCATCTTCTAGCCAGCGTGTGGAGGACTGGGTATCTGTTTGGCTTGGATTGAGTCTTGGGTATTTGGCATTGTTACCGGGCGAGTACCATCTCTCCGTTTGAGAAGCGAGCTGAGTCAAACCTAAGATTCCACTATTGGACATGAACTCACCCGTCGCGAAATAGACGTCAACATCTCCTACAAACTGGAACATGAATGAGAGTTCGAAATTCTTGTATGAAACAGTATTAGTCAAGCCTCCAAAATAGCCTGGGTTAGGGTTGCCCACGGCCATTCTTGGTGCACCCTCCCAATTGGTGGTCGTGCCGCCATTCCCGTCATCATAAAGGGCATCACCAGTGGCATCATCCACTCCGACATACTTTCGAAGGTAAAATACCGAGGCAGGTTGCCCTTCTAAGAATGCGTTGGTGCCGAGTACCAATCTTTCATTGTTCAGATTGAACACTTGGTTACTTGTAAATGAGATATTGAAGTCGGTTGACCACTTCAGATTGGGCATATCTATGTTCAGAATGCTTATCCCGATCTCCGTTCCTCTGTTCTCCATTTCTCCCCCATTTCGTATTACTGAAGTAAATCCACTCGTGGGGCTTACAGGCACGGGGAAGAGCAGATCCTTTGTCTTCTTGTTGTAATAATCCACCGTGCCGCTCACCCGGCTTCCGAGTGAGAATTCCATACCAATATTGATTTGTGAAGTGGTTTCCCATTTCAAATCTTCATTGGCCGGGTTCAATAGTTTGAGGCCATTACTGGTGCCATAAATTACCTGACTGTAATTTTTTTGGTAGTCAAAATCACCAGGAGGGGTGTTCCCAATCTGACCATAACTAGCTTTGAGTTTTAGGAAACGGAGAAATTCACTGCTGAAAAAAGTTTCCTCGCTAAGAATCCATCCTCCCGAGAAGGCCATGAACGTGCCGAACCTGTTGGCCTCAGAAAATTTGGATGATCCGTCTCTTCGGCCACTTACTTGGAATAAGTATCTGTCCCTGAAGGCATAACTAATTCTCGTAAAGTTGGAAACAAAAACACTTGCGCTCCCGGGTATGGCATTTTCCTGTAAGAGCGGGTCAGTGGAATCCATCGATTTTAGCTCGGCAAGGCTGCCTATATTTGCTGCTCTCCGCTTGAAAATGCCCTTTGATTTTTCGTATGAAGCCCCGAATATGATCGATAAATCATGATCAGAACCGATATCTGGTGTGTAGGTAGCCCAGCTGTTAAGCAGGTAGTTCGACACCTTGCTTTTGCCGTATTCAGTCCGTCCTGTTCCGACACCTCTAAATGTCCCTCCACCATCTCTAGTGGCACCACCGAGGATCAAGATATCCTCAAATTTGTTGTAATCCACTCCGGCTTTGAAATCCACCGAGAGCTCGGGGATAAACTGATACTTAAGCCCTAAACTGGAGATAATCCCGTTTGAAATACCCTGATTGGTCGAGTTCTCTATTTCCGTCTTCGGATTGTAAAGCAACTTGGAAACCTCAAGGTAATAGTTATTATCCTTGTCCTCCCTATCGGAAGGAGGCAGAGCAATAGACTGTAATGGAGCACCTAAGTCCTGATCTTCCCTTAGTCGATTCTCCGTGCTTCGGATATAATTGAGACTGAGATTGGCACTTAGTTTCGAGGTAATCTTACTGTTTAGCGAAACCAGTCCATTGAATGTCTTCTGATCCTGCCCTATGAGAATCCCTTCCTGTGTGTTGTAAACTGTGGAAGCATAATAACCGAGTTTTTCAGTCCCACCTGTGGCGCTAACGGCTGCTCGATGATTGATTGCAGTTCGAAAGATTTTTTTCTGCCAATCCGTATCGTACTGGAGTGAGTCTATGAAATTACCCAAATTATCAAGGGTCACATTTCCAAACGTGAGCGACCCGCCAGACTCCAATGTTTGTTTCCAAATGGAAAGCTGTTCTCGCGTGACTTCACTACCAAATCCTGTCTGCCGAATCCTGTATTCGATCACTTGAAGGTTGTATTCTACGGGGGAGTATAGGTCGAGAAATTTCGGAGCACTTCCTACCCCAAGCTGATAATCGGCTTCTATCTGCATCTTACCAGTACTGCCTGAATGCGTCGTGATCACGATAACACCATTTGCCGCACGACTTCCATAAATGGCGGAGGCAGAGGCATCCTTCAAGATTTCCATTGACTTTATGTTGGCGGGATTGATGCTGGATTGATTTCCGGATGCCAGCGGCACGCCATCTACCACATAAAGTGGATCATTGCTCGCCGTAAGCGAGGCAGAACCTCTGACCTGAACTCCAGTGGATTTCACAATTACGCCAGGTGTCCTTCCCTGCATGGAGGATTCCAGATTACTGACGGGATTGTCACGAATGTCCTCACCCGACACTTGGCTTATATTTCCTGTATTTTGCTCCTTAGATTGTGACCCAATTCCTACCGACAAATCATCTCCAACTTGTGAGGTGGATCTCGACATCACAACTTCGAGAAATGACTGTGCACCCGGTGCAATTTCTTGCTTGGCATATCCAGACCCACTGAACACCAGGATCACATAGTCATCGGGGATACTTATTCGGAAATTACCTTCGATATCGGTGATGGTACCCTCGCTGACACCAATGATAGTGACGCTTATAGATGGCAAGGGATTACCTTCTTCGTCTAATACCACACCACTAAGGGTACGCTGAGACCATGCAACAAGCAATACGCCTAACAGTAAATAGGTGGTAATTAAAATTCTCATAGCCAGAGTGAGTGAATGCGTCTTTAAAATAAGCGAAACCTTGACAGTCCACAAAAAAAAGAGGAGGGAATTACTCAACCAAAATACTCCACGTAATTTCGGGGAGTTTCATAAAGTTTCAGGGAATGCAAAGTTGCATTTGGCGCAATGTAAGGGATTTGAGGATGGAGAATGCTCCAAAACTGGCTTATTAAGTTCTCACAGCTAGGCATTAGCCCTTTCATAAAATCCACATCAAGGTTCAAGTTTTTATGATCTACCTTCTCAAGAATCTCCTTTTTAATAAGAATGCTCAATTTCTTAAGGTCAACGACGAAACCTGTTTCAGGGTCAGGTTGACCTTTTACGGTAACTATTAATTCAAAATTATGGCCGTGCCAATTCAGATTTGCACAGGGTCCGAACACCTCTTCATTTTTTTCAGCAGACCAATCTTCCCTATAGAGCCGATGCGCTGCATTGAAATGTTCCTTTCTACTCACATAAACCATGAGGCAAAGATAGCTGCCTCTCCTAGGTTCGTTTTAACTTTGAATCAAAATTTAGATCATGATAGTAGTCACAGGTGCAGCCGGTTTCATTGGGAGCAATATGGTGAAGAAGCTCAATGAGAATAATTTCAATGATTTGATTTTGGTAGATAAGAAGGAGTATTTGATAGAAAACAAAAATCTTGACGGGTTAAAATACACTTCGGCTATTTCCAGAGATGAATTCCTTGGTTGGTTGGATGAGAATAAAGAGGAGTTGGAGTTCATTTTCCATTTGGGGGCGCGCACTGACACCACAGAATTTGACCGAGAGCTTTTGTGGAAATTGAATACGGATTATACCAAAGAGATTTGGAGGAGGTGTGTGGATTTTCAAATTCCGCTTGTCTATGCGAGCTCTGCGGCTACTTATGGTCTTGGTGAATTTGGTTACAAGGATGATGAGTCGCTCATCCCCGAGTTGGTGCCTTTGAATCCATACGGGGACTCAAAGAATGAATTCGATAAATGGGCCTTGAAGGAATCCGAAAAACCGTTTTTCTGGGCGGGATTGAAATTCTTCAATGTATACGGACCTGGAGAGTCACATAAGGGTCGCATGGCCTCAGTTGTTTGGCATGCATATAACCAAATCAAGGATACGGGTGCCATGAAGTTATTTCGATCGCACAATCCGAAGTATAGAGATGGCGAACAAATGCGTGATTTTGTCTACGTAGAGGATGTCTGTGAGGTCATGTTTTGGTTGATGAATCATCGCAAGGACTCAGGTATTTATAACATGGGGAGCGGGGAGGCTCGTACTTTCCTTGATCTGGTGAAGGCCGTATTCAAGTCCATGAACCAAGAAGAGCGGATATCGTTTATTGATACGCCAGTCGATATAAGAGATAAGTATCAATATTTTACCGAAGCGGATATGGGAAAACTTAGGAGGATTGGGTACAAAAAACCCTTCTCAGGGTTGGAGAAGGGTATAAAAAAATATTTAATTTAAAGTCTTGAGTATCATGAAAATATTTGTCTTATCATTAATACTATCTGCGAGTATACTTTCCTTTGGACAGGTTGGTTTATTAAAAAATGAGGCCTCTGTGACTGAAGGGTACACTTTGTTTCAACCAAATAATTATACATCTACTTTTCTGATCAATAATGAAGGTAAATTGGTCTTCGAATGGGAAGGTGGTCATTTGCCAGGTGTTAGTGTTGAACTGTTACAAGATGGGCGATTGCTTAGAACAGGTAAGGTGTTAGGATCATTCAATATGGGCGGTATTGGAGGGTACCTTGAGCTGTTGAATCCAGATGGTAGTATTGACTGGTCCTATAATTTCATTAGTGAAACTGAACAAAGCCATCATGATTTCGCAGTTTTACCAAATGGTAATATTTTGATAATTCTACTTGAAAATATTTCCATTAATGAAGCATTGGCATCTGGAAGAGACCCTTCTATTCTGACGGAAAGTTTGTGGTCAGAAAAAATCATAGAATTTACACCTGTTGGAACAGATGCTATTGATATTGTATGGGAATGGAGATTGTGGGATCATTTAATTCAGGATTTTGATTCGAATAAGAAAAACTTCGGTATTATTAAAGAATCTCCTGGCAAGGTAGACTTAAATTTTCTTGGGTCAGGACAAATTCTCTTGGATTGGATTCACTTAAATTCAATTGATTACAATGAAGAACTTGATCAAATAGTAGTTAGTACACCATTCCTAGACGAAATATGGATTATTGATCATAGTACGAGTAAGGAACAAGCTTCAACAGGTACTGGGGGTAGAATGGGAATGGGGGGTGATTTAATTTATCGATGGGGAAATCCAAAAAGCTACAAAATTGGAGATGAAGGTAGTCAACAACTTTTTGGATTGCATAGTCCCCAATGGATAAAACAAGATGATCGCTTTGGGATTTTGTTGTTTAACAATGGAAAAGGACGAGAAATAGAGTTTTCTACAATTGATATTATTCATTTACCATATAATGGGGAGAATCTAATTTATGAAAAGGATGAAATAGGAAAGTTCTTACCAGAGACAACAGAGTTAGTTTATAAAGCTCCAGTACCGGAAGATTTTTATTCAAGTTTTGTTTCAGGTGTTCAAGCATTGCCCAATGATCACTACTTAATTTGTTCTGGAGCCAATGGTCGATTTTTTGAAATAAACGCGGATGATCAAATAGTGTGGGAATATATAAACCCTGTTGATTCAGAATTCAATTGTTCGGATACTTCCCCAGCCTCCATTCAGAACACGGTTTTTAGAGCAAAAAAATATTCTTTGGATTATCCTGGACTTCCGCCACTTATTGAAAATCCAAGCATACTTTCTAATTTGGGTTGCTTAGTAACGGGCGTCAAAACTTATCTTGGGTATCGCTTAAATGTGAGTCAAAAATCAATACAATTGGACGGATTAAGTGAGCCAGTCCTTCTTAAGCTATACAGTCTTGATGGAAGAGCTATTCTTGAAAGGTTTTTTACTAATGAAAATAACGTCACTTCCATAAGTCACCTTAATTCAGGAACATATGTTGTTAAAATAAATAATAGTCGAGGGATCTACACTGGGAAATTCCTCATCAAATAGTTTATTCCTTGATAATTCTAGAGCAAATAACCGTACCATTCTTTGTTTCGACTTGTATAATGTACATGCCTAAAGGAATGTTACTCAAATCAATTGACATTAGCTTATCTGATATCCCATTAATTTTAAAGGGAATGACTTTTCCATCAATAGAATGCAAGACAATACCATGAATTTGCTCACTGCTCGGCGCTTCAATATATAGGTCATAAGATACATTGCTAGGAAAAATCTTCATTACATTTTCCGTAGCTACACTTTGAATTGCCACAAACAAAGGGCTAGATCGTGTGACACATTTGTTACTATATAATTCAATTGCGTAATCACCACTCTTAGAAATATTACTCAGAAAGAATTCAGTTTCCCCCTCTAATACAACTCCATTTAGAAACCACTGATATTTGGGAGCAAATACATTAGATCTAAGAATGCCTCCGTCAAATATTATGGTCGGAACACCTATATCCGAGGCAATAACATTAATTACTTCAGTGTAATCACTGTCAATTATGCCATTGGACACTTTTAAATCAATTCGATAGAGTCCTGCAGAAGTAAACGTATAATCTGGGTTTTGCTCTGTCAGTATTATTATATCTTCTCCGATATGTATAGTCCATTCCCAAGAAATTGGAGTACCATCACTCAAATCAATGAAACTAGAAATTCCATTAGCGCAAGAGGTTTCGACTTTAAACGCAGCGGAGAGAACATTGGAACATTCATCTATTATCCAACCTGTCGCATTATTTACAGTGCTGCTTTCATCTAAAACAAACTGGGTGGTTCCGGTTACAGAAACACCATCAATTAAAAAATTAGAAAAACAAAACTTGTTTGCATTTTCGGAATGTAATGTTCCGCCAGATCCACTAGAAGCAAGCGTTATCATCCCTCCATTTTCCTCATTAGAAATTAAATCTCCGGCTACTTCAACAATAACCCCTTCAATCAAGGTCAGATTTGTTGAGCGATCTAGAATAATATTATGTGCAACAAGATCATTTTGAATAACCAAAATACCACTGTTGAAAATTTCTCCAATTGAATCTGAGGAAATAATGTTCAGCGAGGATCCTGAATTAATTCTAACAGCATCTATTTGCATTTTCTCCGCATTTAGTTTAGCATCCTCGGAAGTGAATATCAATTCTGATCCTGAGATAAGTGGGTCAATTTGTGCCGGGATAATAAAATCCTTTAGACCGGTTAGTACCACGTTTTGAATATCAATTGATCCTAAAAATTCATTGGAGACGATCATTTCATTAATTGTGAGTTCAGAGTCAAGAATGACTAAGTCTCCAGCCAGTAGATTGATGGAATTGATAGATATATTTTCCTTGATTACAAGTTTGCCTGCTTTATTGACAACTAAATCTATTGAGGAAAGGGACTCGGTTGTTACATCAAACAGTGTATTAAAATCTCCATCTAACCTTATTTCACCATTACTAATTGAGCTGAATTCATTACTAATTAGCAAGTTGCCGTGAAGAGTGAGCTGGTTTCCGTCTAAATCAATCGTCACGTCATTCTCTCCTAAAATTGATAGAGAATGAGCTTGAATGTCCTCTTCAAGAACGTAAGTCAATTCTTCATCCACTATCAACTGGTCCTTTGAGTTGAAAATAGATGGATTGACAGTTTCATTATTCTTATTTTGCCAAACGGCATTCTCTCCACTTTTAACAAGTCGATATGTGTTACCCATAGTTTCGGGGTTATCAATCGAAATGAACAATGAATATTCCTGTGCGTTTGAGTTGAATAAAGTGCCCTTGTGAGAGACGATGAGAGTATACTCCCCGGATTCCGTTGCAGTAAACTCAATTACTTCAATATTATCTCTATAATTATCACCAGTTGAAACTATTTTAGTTTCAGGATTAATTATCCATGGTTGATGTAACACTGAAGTTGGTGAGGAAATGACAATGTCAAGGTCATTAACAAGCATTAAGTCATTTGGATCAAGAACAGCACCACTCGGAGGAGTTCCAGGCACATCTGTCCACACTATTGTTGCTTTTACCTTTTGGCCTGAAGTAATATTCACAAGAAACTCTTTTGATGAACCATTTGATAGTAATTCTTCAGCCATTATTTGATTCTTACCATCAATGAACTTCAGAAAATTGGCAGCTCCTTTAACATTTAATAATCCCCATCCGTATTGATAATCTGGGCCAGCTGCGTTACCAGCGTCATGGGCTGTGTGTATTGCAATGCCTTTAAGGCTAGCTGCAAGCATGAACTCATTATTGTATTTTTGATAAAGTTCCTGAAGAAGTAGGAGAGATCCTGTGACGTTGGGTGTAGACATGGATGTCCCGCTTAAGGTGCTGTATGAATTTGCTGAACCAGTTCCAGATGAGAAGAGGCCAACACCCATTCCTACTAAGTCAGGCTTTATACGTCCATCGTCAGTAGGGCCCCAGCTTGAGAAGCTTGACATGGAAATATTGGATCTTGAGTAATCTTCATTTGTAATTGAACTTACCGCTCCTATTGTTAGAACATTCTTTGCACAGCCTTGAGGGCCAATCGTATCGAATGGTCCATCAGCAGGTGCACCCGTCCCACTTCCTGTATCATTGCGATCATTGCCCGCTGATTTCACAGGCAAGTAATAAGGATTATTAAACACAATCTGATCCCATGATCTGGATTGTGCTGTGTAAAATCCAAATCGATAATCCTCAACTGTACTTACGCTTGCATCACCTTGCCATTCCCAACCACCATTAAATGACCACCCAAGCACTAAGCCATAAGAATGATTTGAAAGTATAAGCCCATTCTCTGCTTCTGATATCATCTCACCCACGTCTCCGTTAAAATCGTAATTGTTGCTCTTTGCGTTATTCGCCATTCCTCTTGCAGAGGGATTAACGCCCTTAGCTAGTATAGTACCTGTGACGTGTGTGGCGTGATTACTAGATGAAGTGGAGTTATCCTTGTGAGAGGTTCTTCCAGATAGTTCGACATGGTCAGATTGGACTTGTCCTCCATCCCAAACCCCCACAGTTAAATTTTCTCCTGACAAGCTAAGGCCAAGTTCAGCCCCTTCAAACAAATAGTTAGTTCCTGTTGTTTGGGCGGCACTAGCATTGTCAATACTGTAATAATTCGGATGATTATTTGGACCTAGGTATTGTAACCAATAGGTTCTTTCATTTCCATAAATGATAGTATCTATCCCTAAAGTCGCTGCTTTCTCTAAAGACTCTTTTCTTAGTAATATGTAATTGTCTTTTAATTCTTTATTACTCTGAGCGCTTGCCAATTGACAAACTAAAGTCACAAAGAGGGCTAGAGGGATTTTATGAATCTTCATCTTTAGTTTTTTGATGCAACAAAAGTAGGAAAAGGTTGATTCCTTCTATCTAATGTGAGCCAAAAAAAGGGGTCAAAATCGACCCCTTTTTTGACTAGTAATGTGAATATCAATTATCTTAAAACCGGAGTTTCCTTCTTGGAGCTGGTTACCTCTGTATCAATTCCTGATGGAACCGAACAAGAAGCATTGCCGCAATATTCAAGACGCCCGTTAAAAGTGTTAACACCACTACCGTTGTAGTAAACGTAATCAAAACCAAATGCTCCTGTGGTAAGGTCATAATAGTTATCAAGACCGGTATATATACCCTCAGAAATATCAATTTTGTTGGCAATTACATCTCCATTGGGCAATGTAAACACAACATCAGTTTGATCTAAAATTGTACCTGTATTACTTCCAGGAGAATCCTCTTCGAAAGTTATAGCTTGGATATCTATTTGCTGACCAAATATTGGACCTGCTCCACCGACGATTCCAAATGTTAGGCATCCCTCCGCTTCCGTTGCTGCTGGAACAATTGAAGCCGCAAAAGATGAATATCCGACATCCGTAGCAGTAGTAATAACTGCTGCTAGCGAATTACGAGTACAGAAGAAGTCATCATCTAGGATACTGAAAGTTACTGTTCTTCCCAGAGCAGCATCCGTACCAATTGACACGTTGCTATCGCTGGTGCCTGTAATCGTAAATGTTAACGATTTAGAACCAGAAGCAATATCTTCGTTATCAACTGGTGCTATATTTACAGAGGCACTATACTCACCAGCCGGTATAACAAATGTATTACCATCAGTGAATGTATAATCGACACCTGAAGCTATCCCATTTTCTGTTAGGGTATATTCAACGGTCAAATCTGAACTTAAGGCATTTCCTAAAAGCTCAATGGTTACATCAGCACCCTCTCCATCTTCATCTGTTGAAACAGATGTGGAAGTAAAAGCTACTGTTGTTGGAAAACTATTTGCATTATCAATACTGATTTCATCCTTGAAATCCTTGTTACATCCCATCAAAACAAGGGAAGCAGATAATGCCAAAGCTATTTTATTTAAATTCTTCATAATCTATTTACGATTTAATTCTTTGAAAATTTTAGTTAAATCTTCATCATTGTTCAACTTTAACTTGTTGCTCTTGATGAATGATTCAATATCAACATGATGAACAGAAAACTGATTAATGAATTCCTTCTTTCCTGATGGTATTTCAGTAACACTCATATCGGGAAGGATTGAAAAAAAATAGTCCTCTTTTCGTGAAAAAATCTTTTTGTTAACATCCGTATTCCCCCCATAGCTAGAGGCACTTTGGCGATCTTCGACAATCAGATCAACCTTATAATGTTTATACAAACTTACCCTTCCAACAAAAAGAATCTGATACCATTTATTTTCACCGTCCAAAGCTATTTGTTTGAATTGGCGGCTTCCTTGATAAAAAAATAACTCATCTAACTTTCCATTATCCAAGGCAAAAATCCTTCCTTTAGATTTATACAAAATTTGATTTTTGTAACAATCCATCTTAAGTGAATCAAAAGCTTTATCCGTTCCATCATTTAACGTGATCTTCCCAGCTAGGAATTCATCAAATAAATAAGGTGAGCCTTTGTACTCATCATATACCCTGAAGTTTAACACATCACTATTGGTTATATCTGCATACGGATTCGCTAGGGTCGCGCCGATTTGTCCAAAAACAACATGTCCAAGGAAAATTAAAACTAAAGTTGAAAAGTACTTCATACCACTTAAAATCTACGCACCAGCTATCTGGTGCGCAGATTGAAGAAATTTTTAGTAGCCAGGATTTTGCTCCATATTTTGATTTACATCCAATTCCCTTTGAGGAATTGGGTATACTCTCAGATTACTAGTTGCTGATAAAAAACATGGTGCAGTAAGTTCATCTCCTGTTCCACCACCACCGCACTGTATTCTGGTGACAGCATCGCCCCAACGGAAAATATCTTGAGCTCGGTGACCCTCAAAGGCAAACTCTCTTCTTTTCTCATCTTTCAACGCTTGAAAGGTTGCTGTACCAACAGTGGCCAATTGAGCTCTTGTCCTTATTGCATCGATATCATTACTAGCTCCGGTAACATCAGGAGAAGATTTAAGCAGCCTTGCCTCTGCACGTATTAGGTACATTTCAGCACTTCTTAGGAGCTTAACATTCACCAATCCAGGATTGCCTTCTTGTGATAGATACTTACCTACCCAATTGAACCCATCTTGATTGTAAAAATCTACAGATGCTCTTGAATCACCTACTTCATACATATCTATAATATCCTGCGCAACTCTAATATCTCCATATCCCTGCGGATTGAAGATTTGTCCAAGATTATCAGATCCCAAGGTTTCTGCTGCCACACGACGTACAGTGAAAATCTCTTCACTCGTGCCATGGGTGCCCCAGAAAGTAGCTAAGTCAGTACCGTCAAATAACGTATAGCCAGCTCCAATAACTGAGGTTGCCGCTATTTCAGCATTTGTGTAATCCTCCATGTATAGATAAACTCTGGCGAGTAAAGCATTTGCAGCATCAGAAGTTGCTCTATATGGCCCAACGTCTTGAGTCATTAATGCCGCAGCATCTGTCAAATCTTCTACTACCTGCGCGTAAACTTCACCTACGGTATTTCTAGCAGGTTCAGAAATTTCTGCTGTTAGCATGATGGGTACTCCCAAATTGGAAGCGCCTTCCCCGTAAGGCCGGGCAAACATTCTAACTAAATCAAAATGAACAAGCGCTCTCAAAAAGAGGGCTTCACCAAGATACTGATCTGTTAACTCATCATCGCCTGGATTGATCTTGGCAATGATATTATTTACTCTCAGTATTAAAGCATAGGCATCATTCCATAAAGCAGTCTGCGTTTGGGCTGCACTAAATTCGTATCGAAAATCAACCAAGAATCTGTTAGAATTATTAATTGATATGTAAACATTGTCCGCTTTGGCTTCATTAACCACGACAAAATCACGACCATAATAATTGACATCCTGAAGCCCATCATAAGCTCCAACAAGTGCGGTAAACAGGCCTTCTGTAGTTGATAAAGATTGATCAACAGAAAGTGACTGAAATGGTTCAATGTTCAGTTTATCTTCACAACTGAATCCAACTAGAACCAACATAGTCATTAAAGTAATCTTAAAATTTTTCATTTCTAATCTGTTTTATGTTTAGAAAGTAATTTCAAAGCCTAACGTCACAGATCTACCAACGGGATATCGGAAGAACTCTTCACCAGTTTCATCCATCTCTGGATCGAATCCACTGTAGTTTGTAAAGGTCAGTAGGTTCTGTCCTTGTACCCAGACTCTTGCATTACCTGCATTAATTCTTTCTGTAATGGAAGCAGGAAGGCTATAGGCTAATTGAACGTTTCTTAATCTCAAGAATGATCCATCCTCAAGATATCGAGTAGAGCGACTATTGGCCGAATTATTTCCACCTGACCTTGGCTGAGGTCTAAGAGCAATATCTCCTGGAGCTTCCCAGAAATCCTCCCCCGCAACTTTCAAGTGATTCCATCCAAATCTTTGACCATCACTTTCGATAAACCTACGTGAGTTATTATACACTTCATGCCCTACTGCAAAGTAAAAGAATGCACTTAGTGAAAGTCCCTTGTATGAAACAGTATTATTCAGTCCTCCGATATAATCAGGAGCTGCATTACCAACATAGAAACGGGCAGCCTGTGCATAACTTCCTGTCACATCCCCATCAGCGGTGTACCAAAGCGGAGTACCATCGGCAGGGTTCACTCCGGCCCATTTTTCCACATACCAAGTCCTAACAGGTCTTCCTTGTGAGTAAACCTGATTTCCGTTCACAATGTCCTCACCTTCGTTCAACTTACGAACTTCATTGTCATTGAAGCCAATATTAAAATCAGTGGTCCATGTTACCGGCCCCTGAATATTAATTGTGCTAACCACAATTTCAATCCCCTTGTTTCGAACAACACCAAGGTTTTGTGTTGCGGTGGTAAATCCACTCGTACTTGAAACTGGTACAGCTAACAACAAAGATTTTGCCTTTCTTTTATACCAATCAACAGAACCAGACACGCGATTATTGAAAATCCCCCAATCGAATCCAATATTAAGATTATTAGTGGTTTCCCAAGTCAATGCAGGATTTGCAATTTGACTTGGCGAACTACCCGGTGTATTGTTATAAGCCACTCCAAAACCGTACAGACCCAAAGAAGCAAAATTACCTATTTCAGCATTTCCGGATGATCCGTAACTGGCTCTTAGCTTCGCATCGGATATCTGAGAAATTCCACTAATGAACCCCTCTTCTATAATTCTCCAAGAAGCTCCAATAGAACCAAAATTCGCCCATCTATTATCCGCTCCGAACCTAGAAGAACCGTCTCTTCTACCGGAAAGTGATAAGTAGTACTTGTTTTGGAAATTATAGTTCACTTGCCCCAAAATAGACACAAAAGAATAGGCCGAAATTGATCCATCAGCAGTTTGTGGGATCGCGGTAGATTGCAACGTTTTCAATTGATTTGAAGCCAACCCATCACCAGAAGCTATGAACTCCTGGAAATCGGTATCTTGAACTTCAAAGACAGCAATTGCATCAAAATTGTGATCATCGCCTACTTTCCAATTCGCGGCAGCCTTTGTTTGAGTTGTAATCGCGACATTTTGATTGTAGGCCTCAGTTACACTTCCTTGAGTGTCAAATCCGTCATTTGTTGTCAGATCAAAGTAATTGCTTTCTCTAGCGCCAAGGAAATCCACGGCCACAGCCTGAGACAGCCTCAACCATTTCGTTGCATTGATACCTAATTCGGTTTTGCCAATTACTCTCAGGTTATTATTCGTTACAGGGTTTCTAGGCACTTCGTATAGAAAGTTGGTCCCAGTAAAAATTGACCACTCAGGTTCCAATCCAGTGTACATTTCACCTGTATTTGGGTTAATTGGATTCTGGAATGGCGTATTCACAAAAGCTCCCAAAAGAGGAGATGAAAATCTATTTCCAGCAGTAGCATTCAATTGATCCGTATAACTGACATTCATATTCACTGTTAAGTCAATGATCTCATTGAAATACTGATCAACGTTAGCTCTGACAGAATACCTCTTAAAATTAGATTCAATCAGGGTTCCATCTTGCTCATAGTACCCACCAGAAATGAAGTACCTAGTTGATTCATTCCCACCCTGAGCTTGAATCTCATAGTTTCGGGTCACCCCGTTTTTGAATGCAGCATCCACCCAATTAAAAGCACTATCTAACAAATCGTCTGGTCTGGCAGCTAAAACGGCCGCCTCACTCTGTCCAACGTTTGTCAATAAAATTCTTTCGTACTCCAATGCCTGCTCAGCATTCATCATTTCCATTTTTCCGAAATTAGGTTTGGTCACCCCATAACTTACTCTAGCAGTGACAGTAGACTTACCTTGCTTACCTCTTTTAGTGGTTATAAGTATGACGCCATTTGCACCTCGAGATCCATAAAGAGAGGTAGCAGCAGCATCCTTCAAGACAGTTATGTTTTCAATATCATTAGGATTGATATTAGCCAATGCGTCATTGGTCTCAGTAGTTTGAGTGAAATCACCATTTTGAATAATAATCCCATCAATTACATACAAAGGCCCACGACCAGCCGTAATTGAACCAGTTCCCCGAATTCTAATATCCATTTGAGCACCTGGTTGACCTGTACCAGCCGTTGAATAAACCCCGGGACTTCTACCCTGAATAATTTGATTGACATCTGTCAGTGGAACATTGTTAATTTGTTCAGAACCAACATTATTAATCGCAGCAACATTCTGCTTCGATGTAATCGAAGAATATCCGGTGACGACCACTTCCTGAAGTTCAGTAGCGTCAATAGCCATCCCCAAATCAATTGAAGTTCTAGCTCCTACAGTAACTTCCTGTGTCGCCATACCCACTGACGAAAATACCAAAACGGTATTGTCATCTGGTACACTAATTTGGTAATTACCATCCAAGTCGGTGGTAACTCCAGTCGTCGTGCCTTTAATCACGACATTCACGCCTGGTAAACCTTCACCTGATTCATCGGTGACTTTACCAGAAACCGTACGCTGTGCCCATGCACTGAACACTAAAGCGAACGAGAAAACCATACTTAAGAGTAAAATCCTCTTCATATTCATACTGGTTTAAAAATTAAACATATTATTTCAAGGCTAAAGCTAGCAACAAATTCATAATCGTTAAGGATTGTTAACAAGAAATGAAGATTGTATTATTCTTTACTGAGTTGGTGCAAAAAGCCAATTTTCCATATTGGTTTTGCAAAAAATAAAGATTTAATCATTTTTCAAAACAAAATTTTAACCCAATACAGACTTACAATCGAATATTTGGCAAGTGTGGTATTACAAAAAAGTGAAGATCAATTCGCTAAAGAGGTTATTCTGAACTCAATACGACGATTTTTCTGCTGTCCTGCTGGAGTTTCATTCGTCGCAATCGGTTGCGAGGAGCCATAACCTAAGTAAGTCATTCTGGATGCCGGTACTTCTAACCCGATAAAATGATCGTAAACCGCCTTTGCTCTGCGCTCAGAAAGGCCTTGATTGTAAGAGGCCTTGCCCAAATTGTCTGTGTGTCCTGAAATCTCCACCCGGACATGATTCTCCCTCCTGAGGAATTGAGCCATGCGATTGAGTTCTTCCTGAGACTTCACATTGAGTTCATCTGAATCAAACTCAAAATAGATATTGCTAAGGATCATTTTAGCGCCCTCGGCAATAGGACTCAGCTTGAAGTCCACTGTGTCTGACGACTCGAGATGTGAGGTGCTCAATGAAACATCATGTGGTAAATAGCCAGGCCTATTCACAAACATTCCAAAGTCACGAGAGGAAGGAAGAACTAGAAAATACTTCCCTGTATTTTGATCGCTTTCTGTGCTATACGTTTTGCCTCGACTTGTAAGATCCACGAGTTCGATTTTAGCATCAAGAGCTTGGCCTGTCAAAGCATCTTTTACTCTTCCTGTGATGTATGAAACACCTGTGACAGGTGATTCTTCTTTGGGAATCGGGTACGAGACTATTTCACTTTTATATGTTTTTCCATTGCGGCTTTCTTCTTTGGTGAAATACGCGTGATCACCAGATGAGGTAATGAACAAGCTGACCTCATCACCAAACGTGTTTATCGGGAAACCCAGATTTACAATATTCCCCCAACTGCCACCTCCAAACTCTGCCTTGAATAAATCAAAACCTCCTAGACCAACATGACCATTTGATGAGAAGAATAGTGTTTGATTATTGGCATAAATAAAGGGAGTGGTTTCGTCTCGCTTTGTATTTATTGGTTGCCCAGGATTTCTGGGGGTTGACCATTTCTCACCGTCAAATTGTGTGATCCAAATATCTCGACCTCCAATTCCTCCAGGTCGATTGGACACAAAATAGAGCGTTTTGCCATCGGCAGAAAGGGAGGGCTGAGAATCCCAATGTCTGGAGTTTACCACTTCTCCCAGATTTTTGGGTACAGACCAAATTTCGCCAGTTTTTTGAGTGAGGTATAAGTCACAATTCCCAAAAGTTGGCCGTCCTTCACATGCAGTAAAAATTAGCGTTCGGCCATCAGCGGAAATTGTGCATGCTCCTTCATTATATGGTGAGTTTATGGTGTCGGATATAGGCTTGGCTTCTGACCAGTTGCCGTTTTCGAAAGTTGAAGTGAAAATATCTTCATGGGAACCATTGCTCGGCAAACCCGTGAAAATCATCGTTTGAGCATCGATAGTCAACACGGGCATATACTGAAAAGTGAGCTTATTAATTTGAGGAGGCAGGAGTGTGACTTTCATCTCCTTTGGTTCAGAAATTTGCTCTAGGGAAAATCGAATGCTTTCGGAGAGAATACTGTCTGGCTTCTTCACCTCGGACATGAATTTGGACGCCTCTTGGTAATTCCCTTTCGAAAATTCGAATGAAGCAAGGCTTTGCCAGATTTGATTGTTCAGGAAACGCTCGTTTACGTTTCTAACATACCTGAGCTGAAGCTGGTGAATTTGATCAGGTTTTTGTAAGATTCTCAGCACGGTAAATAGCCGCTCATACGTCTTAGCGTAGGCCGAATCTCGCTTCAAAGCTTCACTCAGTAGATCTCGGGCCTTGAGAAAATCGCGCTGTGCCACGGCTTCATCGGATTTCTCAACCAACTTGACAGCCTTCTTATCGATTTCTGTTTGAGAAAAACCGAAATGGAATAAAAACAGGAATAAGAATAAATAAAGGCCTTTACTCAAGGAACGTCCATGTATTTGTGAGTCTGTAAAGATATACGCCAATGTGGATTGCGTTTTACATAC